>DASQXT010000381.1:0-15084 GCA_035639575.1 Geodermatophilus sp. | reverse complement strand
CCGGCTGGACCCGGCGCTGCTGGCGCTCATCGGGCTCACCCTCATGGCCGGTCCGGCCGCGACCGCCTCGTTCGACTTCCGCTACGTGCTGCCGACGCTCGCCGTCCTGCCGCCGGCCGCCGCGCTGGCGCTGCGCGGGGTCTCGCTGCGGCGCCGGCGGGAGGAGCAGGGTCCCGCCGCGGAGCCCCGGCCCGAGCCCGCTCCGGCGACCGGCTGAGCGCCCCCGGACGCACCGCGGCCCCGGTCCCCTCGGGGGGAACCGGGGCCGCGGTCGTACGCGGACTCAGCAGCAGCGGCTGACCGGGTTGCGCTCCAGCTCGTCGGCGCGACGCCGCTCGAACTCGCGCCGGCTCATCGGCTGGTGCCCGTGGTCGGCGCAGTGCCGCAGGTAGTCGTCCCAGCGGGCCTCACCGCTCCACTCGCGCAGGTACCAGCGCACCCCGTGCCAGGCCCGGCCGGCGGCCGACCGGACGGCGGTGGCCCTCCCCCCGCTCACCGGGACGGACCCTCCTCCGTGAAGGTGCCGTGGCCCCGCGCGCCCGCACCGACCAGCCGCTCCTGCTCGGCCATGGCGCGTTTCTCCTCCGCGGTCGCGAACAGCCCGGAGGGCTCGACGATGGACGACGGCACCGCCGGCTCCTCGGTGGTGGGCACCGGACCGCGGGCCTGCAGGGCGCGGGCCACCACGACGACCGCGTTGACGACCACGACGAGGACGAGCAGCGCGAAGACCGCCTGCAGCACGCCGTTCAGGGTCGAGTTGTAGATGATCCGGTCCATCTGGTCGGCGCTCTTCGCCGGTGCCAGGAGCTGCCCTGCGGCCTCGGCGTCCGCGTACAGCTGGCGCTGCGCGAAGTAGCCGACCTTCGGGTCGGCCGAGAACACCTTCTGGAAGCTCGCCGTCATGGTGATCACCAGGTCCCACGCCAGCGGGATGCCGGTCACCCAGGCGTACCTCACCTTGCCGTGCTTGATCAGCAGCACCGTGACCAGGGTCAGGGCGATGGCGGCCAGCAGCTGGTTGGCGATGCCGAACAGCGGGAAGAGCTGGTTCACGCCGCCCAGCGGGTCGGTGACCCCGACGTAGAGGATGTAGCCCCACAACGCGACCACCACGGCGCTGGCCATGAGGTTGCCGGGCCGCCAGGACAGGTCTCCGAAGCGCTTCCAGACGTTGCCGATCGTGTCCTGCAGCATGAACCGGCCCACCCGGGTGCCGGCGTCGACGGCGGTGAGGATGAACAGCGCCTCGAACATGATCGCGAAGTGGTACCAGAAGGCGGACATGCCCGCGCCGAACGCCTGGGACAGCACGTTGGCGATGCCGACGGCGAGGGTCGGCGCGCCGCCGGTGCGGGAGACCAGGCTCGGTTCCTGCACCGCCGCGGAGGCCGCGGCGAGGTCCTGCGCCGTGGTGTCGAACCCGAGGCCGTTCACGTACGCGGCCGCGCTCTCCACGGTGCCGCCGGTGGCCCCCGCCGGGCTGTTCATCGCGAAGTAGAGCCCCTGGTCGATGACGACCGCGGCGATGAGCGCGCTGATGGCGACGAAGGACTCCATCAGCATGCCGCCGTAGCCGATCAGGCGGACCTGGCTCTCCTTGGCCACCATCTTCGGCGTCGTCCCCGAGGAGATCAGCGCGTGGAAGCCCGACAGCGCGCCGCAGGCGATGGTGATGAAGACGAACGGGAACAGCGACCCGGCGAAGACCGGGCCGGTGCCCTCCTTGGCGAAGGTCGTGACCGCGTCGGCCTGCAGCACCGGGCGGGCGAGCAGCAGCCCGACGGCGAGCAGGACGATGACGCCGACCTTCATGAAGGTCGACAGGTAGTCGCGCGGGGTGAGCAGCAGCCACACCGGCAGCACCGAGGCGACGAACCCGTAGACGACCAGCGCGATGACCAGCCACTCCTTGGAGAGGGTGAGCGCGTCGGCCAGGGCGGTGTCCTGGATCCAGCCGCCGCCGATGATGGCGAACAGCAGCAGGACCACGCCGATGGCGGTGGCCTCGAGGACCCGGCCCGGTCGGAGGGTGCGCAGGTAGACCCCCATGAACAGGGCGATCGGGACGGTCAGGGCGATGGAGAACACGCCCCACGGCGACTCGGCGAGCGCGTTGACCACGATCAGCGCGAGCACGGCCAGGATGATGATCATGATGGCGAAGACGGCGATGAGCGCCGCGATGCCGCCGACGATCCCGATCTCCTCGCGGACCATCTGGCCGAGGCTCTTGCCGTTGCGGCGCATCGAGAAGAACAGGACGGTCATGTCCTGCACCGCACCGGCGAAGACGACGCCGACGATGATCCAGATGGTGCCGGGCAGGTAGCCCATCTGCGCGGCGAGCACCGGCCCGACCAGCGGGCCGGCGCCGGCGATCGCGGCGAAGTGGTGCCCGAAGAGCACCCGCCGGTCGGTGACGTCGAAGTCGATGCCGTTGTGCAGCCGCTCGGCCGGGGTGGCCCGCCGGTCGTCGACCCCGAGCACCCGCCGCGCGATGAACCGAGCGTAGAAGCGGTAGGCGATCGCGTAGGAGCACAGCGCGGCGAACAGGATCCACAGCGCCGAGACCGTCTCGCCGCGCGCCAGGGCCAGGACGGTCCAGGCGACGGCGCCCACGACCGCCACCGCGGTCCAGACGAGGACGGTCTTCACTGACGGACGACGGCGGCCGCCCCCTCCCGGGGGTCCTCCGTCGGTGTCGGGCCTGCTGACGGTGGTGGACACGGTCGCCCCTCCCTGCACGCGCAGGACAGCGTCCGGACGACGCCGTCCTCTGGACGCAGGGAGCATGTCAAGCCCCCGGCCGGCTCCACCAGGAGGGGCCGAGGGCGGGCGCGGGTCGTGACCTGCCCGTGATCGAGGACTCCTTGCTCGGGGCGGGGGTCAGTACCCCCAGACCTCCTGGGCGGTCTCGACCACGAGCGCCAGCTTGGCGATCTGCTCGTCCCGGGTCAGGGCGTTGCCCTCGACGGTCGAGGAGAAGCCGCACTGCGGGGACAGCGCCAGCTGCTCGAGCGGCACGTACCGCGCGGCCTCGTCGATGCGCCGCTTCAGGTCGTCCTTGCTCTCCAGCTCCGGGCGCTTGGTGGTGACCAGGCCCAGGACGACGCGCTTGCCCGGCGGCACGAAGCGCAGCGGCTCGAAGCCGCCGGAGCGGGCGTCGTCGTACTCCAGGAAGAAGCCGTCGACCTCCAGGCCGCCGAACAGCGCCTCGGCGACGAAGTCGTACCCTCCCTCGGCCACCCACGAGGAGCGGAAGTTGCCCCGGCACATGTGCGTGGTGACCGTCAGCCCCTCCGGGCGGCCGGCCAGCGCGGCGTTGATCTGCCGGATGTAGCGCTCGTGCTGGTGCTCGGCGTCACGCCCCTGGGCGGCCAGCTCGGCGCGCTGCGCGGGGTCGTTGAGGTAGGCCAGGCTGGTGTCGTCCAGCTGCAGGTACGTGCAGCCCTGCGCGGCGATGCCCCGCACCTGCTGGGCGTAGGCCGCCGACAGCGCGTTCCAGAAGGCGTCCTCGTCGGGGTAGACGGCCGGGTCGATCGCCGCGGCGCCGCCGCGGTAGTGGACCATCGAGGGCGAGGGGATCGTGAGCTTCGCCGTCTGCGTCGGCCCGACCTGCTCCTGAAGGTAGGCGAAGTCCGCCGCGAAGATCGGCTCGTCGATCGAGAGCGGCCCGTCGACGTGCAGGCCCGCCGGCGTGAAGTCGATGGTCCCGTCGGCGTTCTTGAAGTGGACGACGATGTCCTCGCCGGTGACCTTGCTGATGCCGCCGATGGCGTAGATGAAGTCCATGTGCCACGAGGCGCGGCGGAACTCGCCGTCGGTGGCGGTGCGCAGGCCGACGTCCCCCTGCAGGCGGACGACGTCGGCGATCGCCTCGTCCTCGACGCTCCGCAGCTCGGCCGCGTCGATCTCCCCGGCGGCGAAGCGGGCCCTGGCCTCGAGCAGGCCCTGCGGGCGCAGGAGGCTGCCGACGTGGTCGGCGCGGAACGGCGGTCCGGAGGTGTCGGTCATGTCCCGAGCTTGCCTCCTGGCGCGGTGTGTCGCAGCGCCCACCTCGCTGCGGTGATCCGCCCTCGCCACGGGGTAGGCCACGGGCATGACCGACCCCTTCCAGATCGAGGCGCAGGGCGAGTCCGAGTACGTCGTGCGGCTGCGCGGCGACGGTGAGGAGACGGAGACGGAGTCCTGGTTCCGGCTCAGCCCCGGGCTCCGCGAGGAGCTCGGGCTGGAGGTGGACGACGAGGAGCTGGTGCGGCGGACCGTCCGCTTCCTCCTCGGCCACCAGGACGCGGCCGACTTCCCCGACATCGTCGAGATCGAGGACGTCGTCGCCGGCTACCCCGACTACCTCGACGCCGTCCGCGGCTGACCGCTCCGGGGACCACCACGGTGATCCGGATCGTGCGGGTCCACGAGCTCGACCCCGACGTCCCGGGCGCCCGCTTCCTCGTCGACCGGTTGTGGCCGCGCGGGGTCGCCCGGGACGCCCTGGCCCTGGACGGCTGGCTCCGCGACGCCGCGCCCAGCGACGAGCTGCGCCGGTGGTTCGGTCACGACCCGGCCCGGTGGGAGGAGTTCCGCCGCCGGTACATCGCCGAGCTCGACGCCTCCCCCGAGACCTGGGCGCCGCTGCGGGACGCCGCCGCCGGGGGCGACGTCGTCCTGCTCTACGCCGCCCGGGACCGGGAGCACAACAACGCCGTCGTCCTGCGCGACCACCTCGAGGAGCAGCTCGGCCGGTAGGCCCCGCCCGGCGCGGTGGCGCGTGCCGGTGTCACGGGAGGTCGTGGCGCAGGCCGGTGAGGCCCTCCGGCGGGAAGGTGCAGCTGGTGTCGCCGAGCAGCAGGGCGCGGTAGGTGGCGGTGGCCGCCTCCTCCAGGTTGAGCGCCCGCCGGAAGGCCATGCCGACGTCCGGACCCAGCGCCGAGCAGCCGTGGTGCGACAGCACGATGCAGTCGTGCTGCCGCGCCTGCTCGGCGGCACCGTCGGCGAGTTCGTCGGAGCCGTTCGGGGCGTACGGGACGGTGCCGACCGACCGCACGTAGCAGGCGTGGTCGAGGGTGATGAGCCGGATCCGGTGGCCGAGGGCGTCGACCAGGACGGCGTGCTGCGGGTGCAGGTGGACGACGGCGTTCACGTCCGGGCGGGCGCGGTAGGTGCGCTGGTGGAGCTTCCACTCGCTCGACGGCCGTGCGGCATCCGCGGTGACCTCGCCGTCCAGGCCCACCACGCTGAAGTCCGCGGGGGTCAGCCGGTCCAGCCACGTGCCGGCCGCGGTCACCACGAACTCGGTCTCTCCCGGCAGCCGGGCGGAGAGGTTGCCGCCGCTGGCCAGCACCAGCCCGCGCTCCACCGCCAGGCGGCCCACCTCGACGAGCTGGTCGACCGCCTCCGCACGGGTCGCGGCTGCCCTCATGCGGCGAAGTAGGAGGCCACGTCGGTCGGGGCGAACCGGCCGCGGTCGGTGACCACGACGCTGACGAACCGCGGCGGGGTCACGTCGAAGGCGGGGTACACGCCAGGAGCGGACCCGGATGCCGTGCGGTGGCCGAGGCACTGCAGCACCTCGCGTCCGTCCCGGTCCTCGAGCTCGACGGCGGACGCGTCCGGCGCCTGAGGGTCCGGCGCCTGGACGAGCGCCAGGTACGGCACCCCGAAGGTGTGCGCGGCCACCGCGATCTGCAGGGTGCCGATCTTGTTCACGACGGAGCCGTCCATGGTCACGCGGTCGGCGCCGGTCACGAAGGTGGTGACGTCGCCCCGGCTCATGAGGTGCGCGGGCATGCCGTCGGTGACCAGCCGCGTGGGGACGCCCATCTCCGCCAGGCTCTCCGCCGTCAGTCTGGCGCCCTGCAGGTAGGGCCGCGTCTCGGTGCACACGGCGTCGATGCGCTTGCCCGAGCGCAGCACCGCCGCGACGGTCTCGGTGAGGTAGGACTCCGCCCAGCAGTGGGTGAGGACCGTGGCGCCGTCCGGGATCAGCGCGGCGGCGTGCTCCCCCAGGCGCCGGTGGCCGGCCCGGTGCCGCTCCGCGACCGCCCGGGCGCCCCGCTCGACGGCGGGCCCCGGCAGCTCCCCGGCGTCCACGGCAGCCGTCCCGACCGTCAGCAGCTCGGCCACGACGTCCCGGATGGCGTTGTTGGTCGGCCGGGTGGCGACCAGCCGGCGGCCGGCCCCGGTCAGGAAATCCAGGCGCGCCCGTGCCGTCGGCAGCCGGTCGGCGTCCCGGGCGGCGAGCGTCATCCCGCCCGCGGCCGCGAACAGCGGGCCGAGGCTCTGGGTGACCATCTCCTCGATCGCCCGGGCCACGTCCTCGTGGCTGCGGCAGGTCACCCAGGTCCGCTCGAACGGGAAGACGCGACGGTCCAGGATCCGGACGGCGTCCGGCTCGACGAGGACGCTCTCCCCGACCAGGGTCGGGACCGGGACGTCCGTCGGGACCGTCGTCGAGGAGCCGGGCGACACGCTGGCAGGGGCAGCCACCCGACGATGATCGCCGCCGGAGCGGGCGTCGGCTAGATGCTGGCGGTCGGCCCCAGGGTCTGCACCATCTCGTCGAGGACGGCGACCGCGCGCTCGTGGTCCCCGCCGGGCAGCTCGACGGCGTCGGCGACCTGCAGGGCGACGGGCGCGGTCCGCGCGTCGGAGGCCTCGGGGACGACGACTCCCGCACCGGGCCCGAACCAGCTGCAGGCCGGCAGCACGCCGTCGGCGTTGGTCGCCCAGGCGGCCGGGAACGCGACCCGGTAGCCGGCGGCGCCGGTGCAGGAGTCCGCGTCCTCCTCCGGGAGGGCCGCGACGACGGCCTGCGCGGCGAGCGGGACGTCGGCCGCCGGGGGCGTCGGGCCGGTGGCCGGGGACGCGCAGGCGGCGAGGGCGAGCAGGGGGACGGCGGCGGTGGTGCGGAGGTGGCGCGCGGTCTCGGCGTCCTCCCGGTCGGGGTCGGCGGTCCCCTCCCCCCTGCCCGGCGGGCGCGGGCGCCGAAACGCCACGGCGGCGGCCCCGGAGGGAGCCGCCGCCGTGGACCGGAGCCGGGGACTACTGGACGGTGATCCGGTTGGTCGCCGGCGGTGCGACGGGCGAGTTCGCGCCCAGGTAGGCGGTGAAGGCGTCCAGGTCGATCGGACCGGTCACCGCGTTCGTGCCGCCGGTGAGGACGGTGAACCCGTCACCCCCGCCGGCGAGGAAGTTGTTCACGGTGACCCGGTAGGTCTGCCCGTCGACGACGGCCGCACCGCCGATCGTCACCGTCTCGTCGACCACCCGCCCGCCGTCGCAGTTCCCGGTGGTGCTCGGCGTGCCCGCGGCGGTGACGCTGTAGCGGACGGTGTCCGAGGGCTGCAGCACCTTGTCGGTCGTGTACTGCTGCTCGAGCAGGCACTGGACCTGGGCCCCGGTCAGGTCGAGGGTGACGAGGTTGTTGGCGAACGGCTGGACCGTGAACGCCTCCTCGTAGGTGACCTCTCCGGCCGGCAGGTCGGCGCGGACGCCGCCCGGGTTCATGAAGGCGGCGACGGCCCCCTGCTCGTCGTCGGTGGCCGCCAGCTGGGCGTCGGCGATGAGGTCACCCAGCGGGGACTCGCCGCTCGCGACGGCCGTCCTCGTGATCGTGTCGCTGGCGGTGCCCACGACCTGGTTCGCGATCGGGCCCAGCGCCTGCCGGTACCGGGCGATGAGCTCGGTCTGCGCGGGGTCGGCGGGCACGTCCCGGGTGACGATGACGTTCTCGGCGCTCGCGGTGACGACGTCGCCGGTGCGCCGGTCGATCGACAGGTCGATGTCGGTCACGAGGCGGCCGAACGAGCTGCCGCTGGTGACGAGCTTGCCGCCGATCTCGCAGTTGTAGGCCTGGTGGGTGTGCCCGCTGGCCACCACGTCGATGGCGTCCGACATGCCCTCGGCGATGTCGATGATCGGGCCGGTGAGGCCGTTGCAGCCGTTGACGTCCCAGGCGTTCGGGCCGGACTGGGCGCCACCCTGGTGCAGCAGCACGACGATCGTCTCGACGCCCTGGGCCTGCAGCTCCGCGGCGTACCGGTTCGCGGTCTCCACCTCGTCGGTGAAGTCCAGCCCGGCCACGCCCTGCTGGCTGACGATGTCCTTGGTGCCCTCCAGGGTCATGCCGATGAAGCCGATCCGGACGCCCTGGACCTCATCGACGGCGTAGGGCGGCAGCAGCGGCTGCCCCGTCGCGGTGACGAACGCGTTGGCCGACAGGTACTGGAAGTCCGCGCCGTCGTACGGGGTCCCGTCGGCGCACCCGTCGACCGGGTGGCAGCCGCCGTCCTGGATGCGCAGCAGCTCGGCCGCACCCTCGTCGAACTCGTGGTTGCCCACGCTGGCGTAGTCCAGGCCGGCCAGGCCGAGCGCCTCGATCGTCGGCTCGTCGTGGAAGGCGGCCGACAGCAGCGGGGAGGCGCCGATCAGGTCCCCGGCGGCCACGGTGATGGTGTTCCGCTCCTGCTGCGCGGCGGCCAGCTGCGCCAACTCGGTGCCCAGGTACTCCATGCCGCCGGCGTCGACGGTGACCGCCGTGCCGTCGGCGTCGACGCCGGTCTGGATCCGCCCGCTGGACCCCGTCGGCGGCTCGAGGTTGCCGTGGAAGTCGTTGATGGCGAGCAGCTGCACCTCGACCGGCCCGGGGCCTGAGGGCGCGGAGCCCGGGTCGGCGGCTGCCGGCACGGCCGCGGCCACGGCGAGGCCGGCGATCGTGGTGGACACGGCGGCCACGACGGTGGTGCAGCGGACTGTGGGTCGCATCGGTTCCCCCAGGCGATCGGGCCGGACCGTTCCGGCACGGACCGACTGTATGGAGTCGGAGACGAACGTCACGTGTCGGCTCCGCGGCCGGATGCACAACTCACCGCCACCGGCACGGCCGGGCCTCGAGGTCGCGGCCGGTCAGCCGGTGCGCTCCTCGACCATCCGGGCGGCGACCCGGCGGATCCGGTCGGCCTGGCGGGACAGCACCAGGTCCAGCACCCGGTCCACCGGGGGCACCTCGCCCAGCCGGGCCAGCCCCGTCCACCGCGGGACGGCGACCGTGCGCGACCAGCGGGCGGTCAGGCAGCCGGCGATCTGGTCGGCCACCCGGTCGGGTCGCACGCCCGGGGACAGCCGCCCGCGGGCGTCGTCGTCCGACACCGGCGGGGAGCCGTGCCCGCGGGCCAGCCACTCGGTCCGCACCGGTCCGGGGTTGACCGTGTGCACCCGCACGCCCCGGGCGGTCACCTCCCGCCGCAGCCCCTTGACGAAGCCCTGCACCCCGGCCTTGGTCGCCGAGTACACGGTCAGCGGCGGCACCTGCGACCACGCCGCCACCGAGGCGACGGCGACGACGTCGGCCCGGCCGCGCTGCGCCGCGGCGCTCAGCAGGTGCGGCAGCGCGATCCGGGTGAGCTCCACGACGCCGGTCAGGTTCAGCCCGATCAGCCGCTCGACGGCGTCCCCGGGCATGTCCTCGACCAGCCCCGCCCAGCCCAGCCCGGCGTTGAGGACGACGGCGTCGAGCCGCCCGTGCTCGTCGAGGACGCGGTCGAGCAGCCGGTCGCGGTCCGCGCCGTCGGCGACGTCGGCCACCACCGTGCTCACCCCGGGCAGCCCGCCGACGGCCTGCTGCAGCCGCTCGCCGCCGCGGGCGCAGGTCACCACGTGCGCGCCGTCGCGGGCCAGCCTGGTGACGGTGCTGCGGCCGATGCCGGCGCTGCCGCCGGTGACGAGGACGACGCGGCCCCTGGCAGTGGAGTCCATGCAGCCCGTCTACCCGTGGACGGACGCCACACCCCTGCCGTGCTTCGGATGCCCCGGCCGTGGGCATGATCGCTCCCATGCGCCTGCCCGAGCCACGGGGCCCCCTGACCTCCGCCCTCTGCACCGACCTGACCAGCGGCACGCTCGCCGCCGCGACCGTCGAGCTCGCCGAGCGGACCGCGGCGGCCGCGACCGACCCGCTCCTCGACGAGGACCTCCAGCTGGCCCTCGCGATCTGCTACGAGCTGCACTACCGCGGCTTCGACGGGGTCGCCGAGACCTGGGAGTGGGACCCCGAGCTGCTGCGGCTGCGCGCCCACCTGGAGCGGGCGCACACCGCGGCGCTGCGCGCGCTGGTCGGCGAGCCCGAGGTCACCGACGAGCCGGTCGACCGGCAGCTCACCGCCCTCATCGCGGCCGACGACGGGCCCTCGCTGTCGTCGTACATGTCGCGCAGCGGCTCGCTGGAGCAGTGGCGCGAGTACCTCACGCTGCGCTCGGTGTACCACCTCAAGGAGGCCGACCCGCACACCTTCGCCGTCCCCCGGCTGTCCGGGCGGGCGAAGGCGGCGATGGTGGAGATCCAGGCCGACGAGTACGGCGGCGGGTCCGCCGAGCGCATGCACAGCCGGCTGTTCGCCGGCATGATGCGCGACCTCGATCTCGACGCCGGCTACGGCGCGCTGTGGGACGACGCCCCGGCCGCGGCGTTCGCCTCGGTCAACACGATGTCGCTGTTCGGCCTGCACCGGCGCTGGCGGGGCGCGGCGCTCGGGCACCTGGCCTGCGTGGAGATGACCTCCTCCGAGCCCTCGCGCCGCTACTCGGCGGGGCTGCGGCGGCTGGGCTACGACGGGTCGACGACGGTCTTCTACGACGAGCACGTCGAGGCCGACGCCGTGCACGAGCAGATCGCCTCGGTGGACATGTGCGGCTCCCTGGTGGCCGAGGAGCCCGCGCTGGCCGCCGACGTCCTGTTCGGGGCGGCGTGCTCGCTGGCCATGGACGGACTGGCCGCCCGTCACCTGCTCGGCGCCTGGGAGGCCGGCCGGTCGGCCCTCCGTGGGCAGCGCTCCCTGGCCGCCTGAAGAAGGACCCCCTCGCCCCCCACGCCTCGCGAGCTCGGCGCGGGCCCCTGCACGGGGCCGTTCCGGGTTGCACTCTCCGGTCCGGCTGCCGATGACAGAGCCGGAGCCCACGAGAGGACGCCATGAGGATCCGCAGCACCCGCATCCCGGAGGTCACCGCACCGACGGGCCCGCCGCCCCGCGACAGCGAGGCCCTCGAGCACGTACTCGAGGCGCTCGACGCCGGCGTGACCGGCGATGCCGACGCCCACCGGCGCGTCGTGCGGGCCCTCGGCGAGGCGCTGGAACTGCCCTACGCCGCGGTCTGGCTGCCCGAGCCCTCGGGCGGGTTCCGCCTCGACAGCGAGTTCGGCCGGCTGGCCGGGAAGCTGGCACGCGATCCGCGCAGCGGCGCGACGCTGGCCGCGACCTCGGCCCTGGTGCAGCGGGCGACCGCGACCCGGGTGGCCGTCGCCAGCACCGACGGCGGGCCCGACGCAGCCCGGCGCCGCGACGCCGCCGCGGCCCTCGGCACCCCGCAGGGGGCGTGGCTGCCGGTGCTCTCCGGCGACCGGCTGGTCGCGCTGCAGGAGTTCTACGCCGACTTCCCGCTGCCGTTCCTCGGCGCGCGGGGCCAGAAGTGGACGTCGCTGAGCCGGGTCGCCGCGCACGCCCGGCAGGGCGCCGTGGCCACGGTCGCCCTCCGCGAGGCGGTCGACGACCGGATGGCCGTCGCCGAGGTGGCCAAGCGGCTCGGGCAGGCCCAGGACGCGCGGGCGGCGGTGCGGACGGCCCTCGACACGGTCCGCGCCGCCTTCGGCTGGGCCTACGGCTCCTACTGGGAGCTCGACGAGGAGGAGCGCGTGCTGCGCTTCGGCGTCGAGTCCGGCTCGGCCGGCGAGGAGTTCCGGCGGGTCACCCTCGCCGCGAGCTTCGCCGAGGGCGTCGGGCTCTCCGGGCGCGCCTGGCGGGCCCGCGACCTGGTCTTCGTCCGCGACCTCGCGGAGGTCTCCGACTGCGTCCGCGCCCCGGCCGCCCAGCGGGCCGGCGTCCGCTCCGGCGTGTGCTTCCCCCTGGAGGTCGACGGGCGCGTCACGGGGACGATGGACTTCTTCGTCACCGACACCGTGGAGCTGTCCGAGTCCCGAGCCTCGGCGCTGCGCAACGTCCAGCAGCTGGTCTCCCAGCGCATCGAGGTGCTGCGGCGCACCGAGCTGGACGCCGAGAACGCGCGGGCCCTCCTCGACACCGTGGCCCAGCTCCGGGAGGCCGCCGCGGACGCCGGGCGGGTGGCCGAGGACGCCGTCGGGCGGGCCTCGGCCATGACCACCGAGGTGGAGGCGCTGAGCCAGGCGTCGGCCTCCGTCAGCGACGTCATCCGGATCATCTCCTCGATCGCCGACCAGACCAACCTGCTGGCGCTCAACGCCACGATCGAGGCCGCCCGCGCAGGGGAGCTGGGCCGCGGCTTCGCCGTCGTCGCCGGGGAGGTCAAGGACCTCGCGCGGGAGACGGCCGCGGCCACGCAGCGGGTCTCCTCGCAGATCACCGACATCCAGACCAGCACCGGGTCGGTGTCGGCGGGCATCCACGCGACCAGCGAGGTGATCGGTCAGCTCGACGCCGTCCAGGCCCGGATCGGCGCGGCGCTCGAGGCGCAGGAGCGGATGGCGCGGAGGTTCGAGGGACGCTGAGCGTCAGGCCGTGTCGGCGCGCGGGGCGTCGTCCCGCGCGGCCTCGCGCAGGATGCGGGCGGCCGGCCGCGGCCGGCTGGGCGCGCTCGGGGCGGAGAAGCCGGCGCGCTTGTGCGAGCCGTCGCAGAACGGCTTGATGCCGGACTTCCCGCATCGGCACAGCGCGATCGTCTCGCGACCCGGGTCGATCTCGTTGCCGTCCTGGTCGAGCAGGCGGAAGTCCCCGCGGACGATCAGCGGACCGTCGCGGTAGGGCGTGATGGTGGCGCCGCGCTCCGACGTCGGGGCGGGGTCGTCGGGGCTGACGGGGCGGGGCTGCGACACGCCCCTCCCCTGCCCCGGCCCGACCCGGCGCACACGCGCGTCCCCCGCCGGGGCTACCCGGTCAGCGCCGGTCCTCGCCCCAGCGCACCCACGACGCCATCAGCGGGTGCTCCGCCGCGAACCGCTCCGCCGCGCTGAGCTCCCGGGCCGTGCGGCGCGGGTGCGGGTGGTCGCGGTGGTGCAGCTCGTCCGCGCACTTGCTGTGGCTCAGGTAGTGCTGGAGCGCCGCGGCGGGGTCGATGCGCCTGCCGCGGGCGGCCACGTCGTGGCGCGCCTCCCACTCGGCGGCCAGCTTCTCGGCCACCGACATGGTGTCCGCACCCGACGAGCCGTGGACGGGGTCCGACATCGCGCTCTCCTCCCGGACGGTGGGTCCTGCCTCGATGGTCCCCCTGTCCGGGCCGTGCTTCCAGCCCCCGACGCACCTCGGGGACGCCCGCGCCGCGGCGGCCTCAGGCGCCGGAGGCGGGTTGCCCGTAGAAGACCTGCTCGACGACGCCGCGGGCCTGCCGGGTGGCCCGGCGGTAGTCGTCGAGGAACTGGCCCGGGTCGGCGTCCGGGCCGTACCCGCTCGCCCGGGCGACGCCGGCCAGCTCCAGACCGGGTCGGGGCAGCTGGTCGCTGGGGCGGCCGCGCACGAGGAAGACCGCGTTGCGGGCCCGGGTGGCCAGCTCCCAGGCCCGCTGCAGCGACTCGGCGTGCTCGCTGCCGAGCAGGCCGTCCTCGCGCAGCGCGGTCAGCGCTCCCACCGTCGAGGTCACCCGCAGCCCGGGGTGCTCGCCGGCGTGCTCCAGCTGCAGCAGCTGGACGGTCCACTCGACGTCGGCGAGCCCGCCGCGGCCCAGCTTGGTGTGCGTGGTCGGGTCCGCGCCGCGGGGCAGCCGCTCGCGCTCGACCCGGGCCTTGATCCGGCGGATCTCGGCCACCTGCTCGGCCGAGATCCCCTCGGCCGGGTAGCGGATGGGGTCGACGAGCTCGACGAACGCCGCGCCGAGGGCCTCGTCGCCGGCGAGGGGCGCGGCCCTCAGCAGTGCCTGCACCTCCCACACCGACATCCAGCGGTCGTAGTACTCGCGGTAGGAGTCCAGGCTGCGCACCAGCGCGCCCTGCCGGCCCTCGGGGCGCAGGTCGGCGTCCACCTCGAAGGCCGGGTCGGGGGCCGGCTCGCCGAGCAGCCGGCGCAGCGTGTGCGCGACGGCGTTGGCGGCCGCCGTCGCCCTCCCCTCCTCAGCCCCTGCCCGTGGCCGGTGGACGAACAGCACGTCGGCGTCCGAGCCGTAGCCCATCTCCCCGCCGCCGAGCCGGCCCATGCCGATGACGGCGATGTCGGTGGGGAGGTCGCCGGGTGCGGTGCCGGTCTCGGCGGCGTGCGCGCGCACCGCGACGTCCAGGCCGACCTGCAGCGTGGCGACGGCGATGTCGGTCAGCGCCCGGCCGACCTGCTCGACGTCGAGCATGCCCAGCAGGTCCGCGGCGGCGACCCGCAGCAGCTCCGAACGGCGCAGGCCACGCACCACCCGGATGCCGTCGGTCGGGTCCGCGGCCCGCCCGGCCGCCTGCCGCCAGGCCGCGGCGAGCGCGGCGGCGGTGCGCGGGCGCAGCTCGTCGTCGTCGGCGAGGATCCGCAGCGCCTCGGGGGTGCGGATGAGCAGCGAGGCGACGTACTGGCTCGAGCCCAGCAGCGCGGCCAGGCGCTCGGCGACCTGGCCCTCGTCGCGCAGCAGCCGCAGGTACCACTGGTTGCCGCCCAGGGCCTCGCTGACCCGGCGGTAGGCCAGCAGCCCGGCGTCGGGGTCGGCGCAGTCGGCGAGGGTCTGCAGCACCACGGGCAGCAGGTACTTCTGCATCGACGCCGACCGCGACACCCCGCCGGTGAGGGCCGCCATGTGCCGCAGCGCGCCGTCGGGGTCGGCGAAACCCAGGGCGCGCAGCCAGTCGCCGGCCGCCTTCGACCCCAGCTGCGCGGCCTCCGGCGGCACCTTGGCCACGGCCGAGAGCAGCGGCCGGTAGAAGAGCTTCTCGTGCAGCCGGCGCACCTCGCGGGTGTGCAGCGACAGCTCGGCGTCGAGGACGGCGACGGCGTCCCCGCGGTGGTCGGGCTTGTAGCCCAGCGACCGGGCCAGCCAGCGCAGCTGCTGCTCGTCGGTGGGCAGCAGGTGGGTGCGGCGCAGCCGGAGCAGCTGCAGCCGGTGCTCGACGGTGCGCAGGAACCGGTAGGAGGCGATGAGGGTGTCGGCGTCGTC
>DASQXT010000380.1:0-7683 GCA_035639575.1 Geodermatophilus sp. | reverse complement strand
ACGTCGTCGAGGGTGGCCGGCCAGCCGCCTCCTCCCCCGACCCGCCGGTACTCCACGGCGACCGCGGCCAGCCCGGCGGCGGCGAGGTCGGCGGCCAGCGGCCGGGCCAGCTCGATCCCGTACGCGGCCCGCCAGAAGCCGCCGTGCAACACGACCACCACGGGCGCCGGACCGGTGCCCGCGGGCAGGGTCAGCTCGAGGAACTGGTCGGGGTGCGGCCCGTAGGCGGTGCGGACGGCCCTCACGCGCCGGACGCGGCCGGCGGCGGGGTCCCCGGCTGGCGGACGGCCTGCTGCGCGGCCAGCTGCGCGGCGGCCTGCGGCGGGAGGGTCAGCGGCAGCTGCTCGCGGACCGGCATCGGCGCGCTCCCGCGGACGACGACGATCTGCCGGAACGCCTGCTCCAGCGCCGCCGCGGCCTCCGGGCTCTCCGCCGCCGCGCCGCTGATCATGCCGCGCAGGAACCAGCGGGGGCCGTCGACGCCGACGAAGCGGGCGGGCCGGCGCACCGGGGCGGGCGCGGGCTGGCCGGGCTGCGCCGGCGGGGTGGTCCGCACGAAACCGGCCAACTCCGGCCCGAACGGCCCGTCGACCTCCTCGAGGTGGCCGCCCTGCCCCGAGGCGCTGCGGGCGAGGTCCGCGCGGACGTCGTCCCAGATGCCGGCGGCGCGGGGCGCGGCGAACACCGCCACCTGCAGCAGCGAGTCGCCGTAGCGCAGCGTGGCACCGATGACCTTCTGCTGGGCGTTGACGTCGACCCGCAGCTCCGTGCCGGGGACCGCCGGCAGCAGCAGCGAGCCCAGGTCGATGCGGGCGACCCCGTCGTCCGGGGCGTCGGCGGAGTCCCACGGCCCCGTGGTCGCCTCGACCTCGCGGACCTTGTGCTGCGGCTCCGGCGGCACCCCGCGCTCGCGCAGGCTGCGGTCGATCCGGTTGCGTCGCCGTCCGAACGGCATGTCAGTCGGCCCCCTTCTCCTGGACGCTCGCGTGCCCGCCGGTCGACCCGTGGCCCCCGGCTCCCCGCGCGCTCTCCGGCAGCTGCTCGACCGGGACGAAACGGGCCCGCACGACCGGCTGCACCACCAACTGGGCCACCCGGTCCCCGCGCCGCAGCGTCAGCGGCGTCGTCGGGTCGAGGTTGACCAGGTTGACCTTGACCTCCCCGCGGTAGCCGGCGTCGATGGTGCCCGGGGCGTTCACCAGGGAGAGGCCCACCCGGTGGGCCAGGCCCGAGCGCGGGTGCACGAAGCCGGCGTAGCCCTCGGGGATGGCCACCGCGACGCCGGTGCCCACCAGCGCGCGCTGCAACGGCGCGAGCTCGAGGTCCTCGGCGATCGCCAGGTCGGCGCCGGCGTCCCCGGGCAGGGCGTAGGCGGGGACGACGTCCTCCGGTGAGGTCAGCCGCACCGGGACCTCCACCTCGGGGACGGCGGGGCGGGAGGGGTCGGGCACGTCCGCGATCCTATGAGGACCCCCGTGCCCGCACCGGCTCGCGGCAGGACCCGGGGGCTCACCTCAGGGGCGGGCGCGGCGCAGGTCGGCGAGCACCCGGCGGGCCAGGGTCTCGGTCGCCTTCCGGTTGGCCCGGCCGCCGAGGGCCGCGCCGACCAGGAAGGGAGCCGCGCCGGGGACGCTGCGGGCCATCCGCCGGGTCATCCGGCGGCTGAGCGTGCGCAGGCCGGCCGTACCCAGGACGGCGCCCAGGCCCGGGACGGCGGAGTCCTCGACCGCCCGCTGCCGCGTCCAGCTGGACAGGTAGGCGAGCGCGCGGTCGCGGGCGTCACCGGGGGCCGGCCGCCCGTACAGCTCGTGCAGCTCGCCGAGCAGGACGAGCTCGACGGCGGCGGTGAGCACCGTCTCCGCGCCGAGCTCCAGGGGCAGCGCCAGCAGCGAGGGCGGGGCGAGCCAGGAGGCCGCGGACAGCCCGCCGGTCGCGGCCCCGATGCCGGCGGTCAGCGTCGCGGCCCGGGCGACCAGCGCGTCGGCGATCTCGTCGTCCGTGGCACCGGGGTGGGCCGCGCGCAGCCGGGCGGCGTCCCGGATCGGCAGCCGCGGGGCGGCGGTGGCCAGCAGGTCGCCCAGCAGCGCGCTGGGGCTGCGGGAGGCCCCGCCGCCGTCCGCACCGGACGGCGCGGCGTCCCGGTCCCCGCGGCCGGCGCGTGACCCGGCGGCCGCGACCGCGGCGACGACGTCGCGCAGCGTCGCCGCGGTCGAACGGCGCCCTCCGGCGGGCGGCTCGCTCGCCCCGCCCACCAGGCCGGACACGGCCTCGGCGAGCAGCCGGCCGGCCCGCGCGAGCGGGCCCTCCTCCGCCGGCGGGGCCGTGGGCCTACCGGCCGCGCCGGGCACGACCGGGCGCGGCGGCGGGACGTCCCGCACCGGCACCGTTCGATCGTCGTGGTCGGTCACTGGTTCCTCACTCCTCCGGTCGAGGTGCCGTACTGCGGTCCCGCTGCCGGGCCCCGCCGCGAACTCGGTGACGTGCTGGAACGGCCCTCCTGCAGGGGCCCGCCCCGAGCGCCGGCAAGGGGTGGGGGCAGGAGGGTCCTCTCTCAGGCGGCGCAGTCGCGGCAGAACAGCTGGTCGCCCTTGGTGGCGGCCAGGCGGCTGCGGTGCTGCACGAGGAAGCAGCGCGAGCAGGTGAACTCGTCCTCCTGCTTGGGCAGCACGCGGACGGTCAGCTCCTCGTTCGACAGGTCGGCGCCGGGGAGCTCGAGGTTCTCGTTGAAGTCGGTCTCGTCGACGTCGACCGACGAGGACTGCGCCTCGGCGCGGCGGGCCTTGAGCTCCTCGAGCGAGTCCTCGCCGAGCTCGTCGGCCTCGTTGCGGCGCGGGGCGTCGTAGTCGGTGGCCATGGGAAGTGCCCCTCCTCCGGGGTCGTCGCGGGCGCAGCCCGCATGGTCCGCGGCGGCGTGCGGTGGCGCCGCCGTGCTGTCCGGTCGCCGGAGGCGACCGGGGGTCGAGGGGCCGGTTCCCGCGGGGCGGGCACCGGCCGGTACTGGTCGTTCCCGCGCCGTCCGACCCACCGGCGGACGGCGGAGCGCGCCGGCACGGTCTGACCGGCGGACCCCCCAACGTCGTGCGGCCCCCGTTTGTGCCCGACGCGCGAGGGGGGAACCACCTCGCTGCCGGGTCGGGTCGGACGGGGAGCGGAGCGCCAGAGGTTACCCTGCGCCCGTGTCGACTCCTGTGGGTGCTGATCCGGTCGTCGTCGGGCCCTACCTGGCCTCCGTCCTGGGCGACGAGCGGTGGTCCCGGGTACGGGTCGAGCTCATCGCGGCGGGCATGTCCAACCTCACGTACACGGTGACCCCGGAGGGCGGGACGGACGACGACGCGGTGATCCTGCGCCGTCCGCCGACGGGCGCGGTCCTGGCCACCGCGCACGACATGGCGCGGGAGCACCGGGTCGTCTCGGCGCTCGGGCCCACGCCCGTCCCGGTGCCGCGGACGCTGCACCTGTGCACGGACACCGCCGTCCTCGGTGTGCCCTTCTACGTGATGGAGCGGGTCGTCGGGCTGCACGTCGTCGACCGGATCCCGGCCGGTTACGCCGACGAGCCGGCCCAGCGGCAGGCGATCGGCGACGGGCTGGTCGACGTCCTGGCCGACCTGCACGCCGTCGACCACGTCGCGGTGGGGCTGGGCGACTTCGGCCGGCCGGAGGGCTTCATGGCGCGGCAGGTGCGCCGCTGGACCCAGCAGTGGGACGCCACCCGCGACCGCGAGCGCCCGGGCCTGGACGCGCTCGCCGCGCGGCTGGCCCAGACCGTGCCCACCACGCAGCGCAACGGGATCGTCCACGGCGACTTCCGGCTGGACAACTGCCTGCTGGACCCGCAGACCCCCGGCCGCATCCGGGCGGTGCTGGACTGGGAGATGTCGACCCTCGGCGACCCGCTCGCCGACCTGGGGATGCTGCACGTCTACTGGCCGCAGGCCGGTGAGGAGGCCGTCGCCGGGCAGAGCACGGTGACCGCGCTGGAGGGCTTCCCCACCCGCGCGGAGGTGGCCGCCCGCTACGCCGAGCGCAGCGGCCTGGACCTCTCCGACCTGCCCTGGTACGTCGCCTTCGCCTACTTCAAGTTCGCCGCGATCGTCGCCGGCATCGTCGCCCGGTCGGCCGCCGGCGCCATGGCGGGCAAGGACACCGCCGGCTACGCCGACCGCATCGACCCGTGCGTGGAGCGGGGACGCGCCGCACTCGACGACGGTGTGATCTAGACACCCCTCCCGGCTCTAGACTCCGGTCCACCGTCAGTGACCGAGGAGAGCCCGTGAGCGCGCCGCCCACCGACCGTTCCGCGGTGCGTCCCCGCAGCGGCCGCCGGCCGATCCCGCCGCTGGTGTTCCTGTTGGTGCTCGCCCTGGCCGCACTGGTCGTCTGGTGGAACGTCTTCGACAACGAGGGCGAGCAGGAGGTCGAGCAGGCCCAGGCCTGCGCCAGCGCCTCGGCGGCGCCGCCCTCGCTCGACCCGAGCACGGTCTCCCTGCGCGTGTTCAACGCCACCGACCGCGGAGGCCTGGCCCAGGAGGTCGCCGCCGCGCTGCAGGAGCGGGGCTTCGTGGTGGAGGAGATCGCCAACGACCCCACCGAGCGCCCGGTCACCGGCGTCGGCGAGCTGCGGCACGGCCCGCGCGGGAACGAGGCCGCCACCTTCGTCCGCCTGTTCCTCCCCCAGGCCGGGGACTTCCCCGACACCCGGGCCACCGCCACGGTCGACGTCGTCATCGGCCCGGACTACGCCGGCCTCGCGCCGCCGGAGGACGTCGACGCCGCGCTCGCGGCCGGGGCCAGCGCGGCCGCCGCCTGTTGAAGGACCCCGTCCTCCCCACCCCTCGTAGGCTCGGGGCGGGACCCGGGACGGGGCCGCCAGGGGCCCCCGCAGGAGGCCGCTAGCGGTCGTGCAGCCGGGTGAGCAGGTCGAGGAACTCCTCGGCCACCGAGGGGGCCACGGCGATGCCCAGCGGCTCGGCGAACGGCCGCCCGGGCAGACCGGTGACGACGACGCCGGCCTCGGCCGCGACGAGCGCGCCTGCGGCGACGTCCCAGCGGTTGAGGTGCATCTCGTAGTAGGCGTCCACCCGGCCGCCGGCCACCGTGCACAGGTCCAGGGCGGCCGAGCCGAGCCGCCGGATGTCGCGGACCTGCGGCAGCAGCTCGGCGACCACGGCGGCCTGGGCGCGGCGCTGCTCGGCCCGGTAGCCGAAGCCGGTCGCGACCAGCGCCTGCCCCAGGGAGGCCGGCCGGCTGCCGGTCAGCCGCACCGGCTCGGCGCCGGGCACGGTCAGGTACGCGCCGCCGCCCGCGGTCGCCGAGAACAGCTCGCCGGTGGCGGCGTTGAACACCACGCCCGCGACGGCCTGCCCGTCGACCTCCGCGGCGATCGACACCGCGTACGCGGGCAGGCCGTAGACGAAGTTGGTGGTGCCGTCGATCGGGTCGACGACCCAGCGCACCCCGCTGGTGCCGGTGCGCTCGCCGCCCTCCTCCCCCAGCAGCCCGTCGTCCGGACGGGCGCCGAGCAGCCGGCCGGTGATCAGCTCCTCGCAGGCCCGGTCCACGGCGGTGACCATGTCGACGGGGCTGGACTTGACGTCCACCTGCTCGGCGGCCGAGGCGCGCCCGCGCGCGACCAGGTCGGCGGCCTCGCGCGCGGTCGAGACGGCGAGGTCGAGCAGGGCGGCGGGCTCCGGCGTCGTGGTCATCGCCCGATCCTGCACGAGCAGGGGTGGCGGATGCCCGGACCATCACTACCCTGACCGCGTGCTCGGGTTCGGCGTGGACATCGGTGGCAGCGGGATCAAGGGGTGCGTCGTCGACCTCGACAAGGGCGAACTGCAGGGTGAGCGGCTGCGCATCGAGACGCCGCAGCCCTCGCTGCCCGAGCCGGTCTACGACGTCGTGGCGCGGATCGTCGACTCCTTCGGGTGGGAGGGGCGCATCGGCGTCACCTTCCCCGGCGTGGTGAAGGGCGGGGTCGCGCACACCGCGGCCAACGTCGACAAGAGCTGGCTGGGCACCCGCCTGGCCGAGGGGCTGGCCTCCCGCATCCCCGGCACCGTGCAGACGCTCAACGACGCCGACGCCGCCGGGATCGCCGAGATGCGCTACGGCGCCGGCCGCGACAAGCGGGGCATCGTCCTCATGCTGACCTTCGGCACCGGCATCGGCAGTGCGCTGTTCACCGACGGCGTCCTGGTCCCGAACACCGAGTTCGGGCACATCCAGGTCGACGGCCACGACGGCGAGAAGAAGGCCTCGGCCGCCGCGAAGGACCGCGAGGACCTCAGCTACCCGCAGTGGGCCAAGCGGGTGGACCGCTACCTCGACGTCCTGGAGGCCGCCGTCTGGCCGGACCTCATCATCGTCGGCGGCGGGGTGAGCAAGAAGGCGCACAAGTGGGTGCCGCTGCTGTCCACCCGCACCCCCGTCGTCCCCGCGCAGCTGCTCAACGACGCCGGGATCGTCGGCGCGGCCCTGGCCGCCGAGGAACGCATCGGGCAGTGACCCCGGAGGGGCGCGGCCGACCGCCGCCGGGTCACCACGCAGAGTGAGAACGCCCCTGGACCTGGTGTCCTCCCCAGGTCGGGGGGGCACCCCGTCGGTCCGAAGCGGTGGACCCCCCACCACGCGTCGTTACAATGGAGGAGCCCCGCTCCCGTCGCTCCCAGCGGAGAGGCATCCCCCGCCTGCGCCCCGGTCAAACCCGGAGCGCTCGTCGGGCCCTCCCGCTCCGGACGCCGGCCGAGGCCGCTGCCCGGGGACCAGACGGCCCCCCGGGGAACGCACCCAGCACGGGAAGGAACCTGAGTGCCCGCCGACCAGCCAGCACCGGCCAAGGCCCCCGCTCGCAAGCGGACGGCCAAGAGCGCGGCGGCGAAGCCGACCGCCGCCAAGGGCGCCCGCAAGCCCACGATCGCCGCGTCGCCGGGAGGCGGCGAGGGTGCCGTGCTCACCGCCGTGGCCTCCGACGGCGCCACGGTCGCCGTGGTGGACGCCGGCGGTGAGGGCTTGAAGATCGACGAGACCGTCGTCGCGACCCCGGACGGCGTCGCCGAGACCGACGCTCCCAGCCCCGAGGAGGTCGCCGCCGAGGGCGGTGACTTCGAGTGGGACGACGAGGAGGAGTCCGAGGCCCTCCGGCAGGCCCGCAAGGACGCCGAGCTCACCGCCTCCGCCGACTCGGTCCGCGCCTACCTCAAGCAGATCGGCAAGGTCGCGCTGCTCAACGCCGAGGAGGAGGTCGACCTCGCCAAGCGCATCGAGGCCGGGCTCTACGGCGCCGAGCGGCTGCGCCAGGCCGAGGAGGAGGGCCAGAAGCTCTCCCCGCAGATGCGCCGCGACCTCAACTGGATCGTCCGCGACGGCGAGCGCGCCAAGAACCACCTGCTGGAGGCCAACCTCCGCCTCGTGGTCTCCCTCGCCAAGCGCTACACCGGCCGCGGCATGGCGTTCCTGGACCTCATCCAGGAGGGCAACCTCGGCCTGATCCGGGCGGTCGAGAAGTTCGACTACACCAAGGGCTACAAGTTCTCCACCTACGCCACCTGGTGGATCCGGCAGGCGATCACCCGCGCCATGGCCGACCAGGCCCGCACCATCCGCATCCCGGTGCACATGGTCGAGGTCATCAACAAGCTCGGCCGCATCCAGCGCGAGCTGCTCCAGGACCTCGGGCGC
>DASQXT010000379.1:0-13593 GCA_035639575.1 Geodermatophilus sp. | reverse complement strand
ACCCGGAAGCTAAGCCTCTCAGCGCCGATGGTACTGCTCCGGAGACGGAGTGGGAGAGTAGGACGCCGCCGGACAACCACTCCAGAACGGGGGTCGGAGCCACGCGCTCCGACCCCCGTTCTGCCGTCTCCGCACACGTCCGGCGCGAGCAGCCCGGTGTCCGCGGCCGGCTGTACCACCCACGTCAACGGACCCCGGGTCCGTGGTGACGCAACCGTTCCCGCGGCCGTCCGGCCCACGACTCCGGGGACGACCATGCCGCCGATGACGAGGACCCAGGTCCCGTTCGGCTCCCGGCGCTCGATCACCACGCCCATGCGCACGCCCGCCACAGTCGACGGCAAGCCCCCGGGCAACGTCACTGTCACACAGTGCCGCTAGCGTGCTGGTAGCGCCGACGTCCGGAGGTCTCCCGCGTGCACCTCTCCCCGCACGAGCAGGAACGGCTGCTGCTCTCCTACGCCGCCGAGCTGGCCCGCCGACGGCGTGCGCGGGGGCTGCGGCTCAACCTCCCGGAGGCGACGGCGGTCATCACCGACCACGTCCTCGAGGGGGCCCGCGACGGCGTGCTGGTGGTCGAGCTGATGCAGTCCGGCCGCACGGTGCTCACCCGGGACGACGTGATGGACGGCGTCCCGGAGCTGCTGGAGGAGGTGCAGGTGGAGGCGACCTTCCCGGACGGGACCAAGCTGGTGACCGTCCACCACCCGATCCCGTGAGCGTCAGCGAACGGGACCATCGAGCAGAGCCCGTGATCCCCGGGGAGGTCCTCGCGGCCGAGGGGACGATCGAGACGCTGCCCGGCGTGCCGCGGATCGAGGTCGAGGTGACCAACACCGGCGACCGGCCCGTGCAGGTGGGGTCGCACTTCCACTTCGCGCAGGCCAACCGGGCGCTGGAGTTCGACCGCGCGGCCGCGCACGGTCACCGCCTCGACGTCGCCGCGGGCACCGCGGTCCGCTTCGAGCCGGGTATCACGCGCACGGTGACCCTCGTCCCGCTGGCCGGCGCCCGCGTCGTGCCCGGCCTGACCGCTGAAGGGGGCCTCTCCTAGTGGTCCAGCTCAGCCGCGAGCGCTACGCCCAGCTCTACGGCCCCACCACCGGCGACCGCGTCCGGCTGGCCGACACCGACCTGCTCATCGAGGTGGAGGAGGACCGCAGCGGCGGCCCCGGCCGTGCCGGCGAGGAGGCGGTGTTCGGCGGGGGCAAGGTGATCCGCGAGTCGATGGGTCAGGGCCGGGCCACCCGCGCCGAGGGCGCGCCCGACCTCGTGATCACGGGCGCGGTCGTCCTCGACCACTGGGGGGTCGTCAAGGCCGACGTCGGCGTCCGGGACGGCCGGATCGTGGCGCTGGGCAAGGCGGGCAACCCCGACACGATGGACGGCGTCCACCCCGACCTGGTCATCGGGCCGGGCACCGAGGTGCTCGCCGGCAACGGCCGGATCCTCACCGCCGGCGGCATCGACTGCCACGTGCACTTCATCTGCCCGCAGATCGTCCCGACGGCGCTGGGCTCGGGCGTGACGACGCTCATCGGCGGCGGCACCGGCCCGGCGGAGGGGTCGAAGGCCACCACCATCACCCCGGGCGACTGGTACCTGGCCCGGATGCTCGAGGCGATGGACCCGTGGCCGGTCAACGTCGCGCTGCTGGGCAAGGGCAACACCGTCTCGCACGAGTCGATGGAGGAGCAGCTCCGCGGCGGGGCCAGCGGCTTCAAGCTGCACGAGGACTGGGGCTCCACGCCCGCGGCCATCGACGCCTGCCTCACCGTGGCCGGGCGCAACGGCGTCCCCGTGGCGCTGCACTCGGACACCTTGAACGAGGCCGGGTTCGTCGAGGACACCCTGGCCGCGATCGCCGGCAGGACCATCCACGCGTACCACACCGAAGGTGCCGGCGGCGGGCACGCCCCCGACATCATCACCGTCGCCGGCCACCCCAACGTGCTTCCGAGCAGCACCAACCCGACCCGGCCGCACACGGTGAACACCCTCGACGAGCACCTCGACATGCTCATGGTCTGCCACCACCTGGACAGCTCCGTGCCCGAGGACCTCGCCTTCGCCGAGAGCCGCATCCGGCCGACGACGATCGCCGCCGAGGACCTGCTGCACGACCTCGGGGCCATCTCGATGATCGGCTCGGACGCGCAGGCGATGGGGCGGGTCGGCGAGGTGGTGCTGCGCACCTGGCAGACCGCGCACGTCCTGAAGCGCAAGCGCGGGGCGCTGGCCGGGGACGGCGCGGCGGACAACCTGCGGGCCCGCCGCTACGTCGCCAAGTACACGATCTGCCCGGCCGTGGCGCACGGGATCGACGGCGAGGTCGGGTCGGTCGAGCCCGGCAAGCTCGCCGACCTGGTGCTGTGGGACCCGCGGTTCTTCGGCGTCCGGCCGCACGCGGTGCTCAAGGGCGGCGTCATCGCCTGGGCCCAGATGGGCGACCCCAACGCCTCCATCCCCACGCCGCAACCACAGCTGCCGCGGCCGATGTTCGGGGCGTACGGCCGGGTGCCGGCGCGGACGTCGCTGCACTTCGTGGCACCGGCCGCCGTCGACGCGGGGCTCGCCGACCGGCTCGCCGTCGACCGGCGGCTGGTCGCCGTCACCGACACCACGCGGCTGACCAAGGCCGACATGCCGGAGAACACCGCGCTGCCGGAGATCCGGGTGGATCCCGACACCTTCACCGTCCGGGTTGATGGCGAGGTGTGGGAGCCCGAGCCGGTGCGCGAGCTGCCGATGGCCCAGCGGTACTTCCTCTTCTGATGACGGCAGCGCTCCTGACCCTGGCCGACTCCCGGCTGCCGGCCGGCGGGCACACGCACTCCGGCGGCGTGGAGCAGGCGATCGCGGCCGGGGTGGTGCGCGATCCGGCGACGCTCGCGGCCTTCCTGCGGCGTCGCCTGCACACGGCGGGTGCGGTGGCTGCCGGACTGGCGGCCGCGGCCTGCCGTGCCGCCGGCGGGACGGCGGCCGGAGCGATGGCACCGTCGTCGTCCGCTGGACGACACCGCGGCCTGGAGGGGTCCCCCGGGCCGGTGAGCCGTTCCAGCCCCTCCTCGGGGAGCCCTCCGGAACTCGTCGCTGCGCTCCTCTCCTTGGAGGTGGAAGCGGACGCGCGGACGCCGTCACCGGCGCTGCGGGCGGCGTCCCGGCAGCAGGGGCGCGGGCTGGTCCGCGTCGGGCGGCGTGCCTGGCCCTCGCCGGCCTGGGACGCGCTGCCCGAGCGGCCGCACTCCCCGCTCGCCCTGGGCGTCGCCGCCGCGGTCGCCGGGCTGACCCCGCGGGACGCCGCCGCGGCCGCCGCGTACCTGTCGGTCAGCGGTCCGGCGACGGCCGCGCAGCGGCTGCTGGCCATGGACCCGCTCGCCGTCGCCGCCCTCACCGCCCGCCTGGCCCCGGAGATCGACGAGGTCGCCGCGGTGGACGGCGTCCCGGCGGCGGCGGACCCCCTGCTCGACCTGCTCGCCGAGGTGCACGCTGCACGCACGGACCGGTTCTTCGCCTCGTGAACCCGATCGGGAGTCCCCATGCCGCCTGACCACAACCTGGACGACTACGTCGACGCGCCCGCGCCGCACCGGCACTCCGCGGACGGCAGGCCGGGCCCCCTGCGGGTCGGCCTCGGCGGACCCGTGGGCTCCGGCAAGACGGCGCTGGCCGCGGCGCTGTGCCGCACGCTGGGGCCGGAGTACGACCTCGCCGTCGTCACCAACGACATCTACACGACCGAGGACGCCGACTTCCTGCGCCGCAACGCCGTCCTCCCCGACGACCGGATCGAGGCGGTGCAGACCGGGTGCTGCCCGCACACCGCGATCCGCGACGACATCACCGCCAACCTCGACGCCGTCGAGCTGCTCGAGGCCCGGCACCCGGGGCTGGAGCTGGTGCTGGTCGAGTCCGGCGGGGACAACCTGACGGCCAGCTTCAGCTACGGCCTGGTCGACGTGCAGGTGTTCGTGATCGACGTGGCCGGCGGCGACAAGGTGCCGCGCAAGGGCGGTCCCGGGGTCACCGCCGCCGACCTGCTCGTGGTCAACAAGACCGACCTCGCTCCGCTGGTCGGCGCCGACCTCGGGGTCATGCGACGGGACGCGGACGCGGTGCGCGGCGGCAAGCCGACGCTGCTCATCTCGCTGCGCGAGGACCCGAGCGCCGCCGCGGTGGCCGACTGGGTGCGCGAGCAGGTGCGGGTCCGACTGGCCGCGGGCGCGACCACGACGCGGGCGTGAGCACCAGGGCGGCGGAGGAGCGAGGGACGCCGCGGCCGCGGGGCGGAGCCGGGCGATGAGGACGGTCGTCGAGGTCGTCGCCTGCCGCGGCCCCGGTGGGCGCACCGTGCTCCCGGTGGTGCGGGCGGGCGGTCAGTACGCCGTCCGCCGGACCGGTCCGGGGACGGTGCACCTCGTCGCCACCGCCTTCGGCCCGCTCGGTGGGGACGACGTGACGGTCCGGCTGGTCGTGGAGGAGGGCGCCCGGCTGTGCGTGCGCTCCGTCGCCGCCGCGGTCGCGCTGCCCTCCCGCGGCGCCGGCCGGCCGTCGGTGCAGCGCATCCGGGCCACCGTGGCCGGCGAGCTCGACCTGGCGCCGGAGCCAACGGTCGTCGCCGCGCGCGCCCGGCACGTCGCGGAGCTGGCTGCGGAGCTCGGGCCCGACGGCGTGCTCACCGCGGCGGAACAGGTGCTGCTCGGGCGGCGGGGTGAGGAGCCCGGCCGCTGGACCGGCACCACCCGCGTGGTCCGCGACGGCCGGCCGCTGCTGCACACCACGGTCGACCTCGGGCCGGGCGCCCCGGCCTGGGTGCCGCCGGTGGCCCCGCGGGCGTACGCCTCCACCGTGCACACCGGCAGCGACGATCGGCCGGTCGCCACGGGGGAGGACGCCGTCCGGCTGCCGCTGCCCGGCGGGTGGACGGCGACGGCGTGGGGCGCCGAGCTGCACCGGGTCGCCGGTGCGCTGGCCGGCCTCACCGCGCCCGAGCGGCAGACCGCCTGAGCGTGGGCGCGCGCCTCCCGACGGGGAGAGCGGCGTGACCCCCCGCCGTCCGCACCCGTCGGGTGGCGCTGCGACGGGAGGTCCTCTCGCTCAGCTGCGCTGCTCACCCTCCTCCCGGGCGGCCTGGTCGAGCACCTGGGGGTCGTCCTGGACGCCGCCCGCGGGGTCGGCGTTGCCGAGGGCGGTCTCGGCGGGCAGCTGCTCGACGTGCTCGCGGGCGCGCTCGCGCAGGTCGTCGTTGGGTTCGGACACGGGTCCTCCTTCACACGGATCGTGGACACCGGTGCCCTACCCGCCCCGTGCCACAGTGACCCCCGCGCGACCCCTGCGACCCGGCGAGGAGCCCGATGACCGATCCCACCCGCCTGCCCGACCTGGCCAGCCGCGCGCTGGGCGGAGCGGTCCTCGCGGCCAACGACGAGTCCTTCGCCGCCAAGGAGAACCTGGTGCTGCCGCACCCGGCGCAGGCGCTGCCCGGCTTCGGCCACCGCGGCAAGGAGTACGACGGCTGGGAGACCCGGCGCCGGCGCTCCCCGGGATCGGACTGGGCCATCGTCCGCCTGGGCGTGCCGGGGGTCGTGGCGGCGGTCGTGGTGGACACCGCCCACTTCACCGGCAACTTCCCGCCGCAGGCGTCGGTCGAGTGCGCGGCGGTCGAGGGCCACCCCACGGTCGCCGAGCTGGAGCGCGCCGACTGGCAGCCGCTCCTGCCGCTGTCGGACCTCGACGGCGACACCGCCAACACCTTCCCGGTCGACTCGGCCCGGCGGGTCACCCACGTGCGGTTGACCATCGCGCCCGACGGCGGCGTGGCCCGGCTGCGGGTGCACGGGACCGCCGTCCCCGACCCGCGCCTGCTCGACGTCGGCCCGGTCGACCTGGCCGCGCTGGAGAACGGCGCCCTCGTGACCGGGGTGAGCGACGCGTTCTACGGCCGCCCGGTGCAGCTCGTGTCGCCGGGGCTCGCCCGCTCGATGGGCGAGGGCTGGGAGACCCGCCGGCGGCGCGGGGAGGGCAACGACTGGGTGGAGCTGTCGCTGGCCTGCGAGGGCGTGGTCACCCTCGCCGAGCTGGACACCTCGTACTTCCTGGGCAACGCGCCCGGGTCGGCGTCCCTCACCGGCAGCGGCCCGGACGGCGAGGTCGTCGTCCTGCCGCGGACCCGGCTGCAGCCCGACACCCGGCACCGCTTCGTCCTCGACGGCGGCCCTGCGGTGGACCGGGTGCGGCTGGACGTCTTCCCCGACGGTGGCATGGCCCGGCTGCGGCTGTGGGGCCGGCCGACCGCCGCCGGGCGTGAGGCGCTGGGACGGCGCTGGTTCGACGCGCTGCCCGACGTCCAGGCGCTGGAGGTCCTGCAGACGGCGGGGGTGGCACCGGCCGAGGGGGGCCGGCTGGTCGGGGCCCGCCCGCTGGGCCCGGACCTGCCGCCGCCGGTGGCCCGGCTGGTGCAGGGTCGCGGGCGGTGAGCGAACCGGTCCGTCACGGCGGGGGGCGCCGCTAGGGTCGGCCCGTGCCGCGCCGCCTCCCCCTGCTCGCCGTCGCGCCCGTGCTGGGGCTCGGTCTGACCGCCTGCGGCTCGTCGATCGGGCAGAACGAGCTGGAGAAGCAGGTCTCCAGCACCCTGGAGTCCCGCTTCGGCGTCGCCGCCGACGTCTCCTGCCCCGGCGACCTCGACGCCGAGGTGGACGCCACGACCGAGTGCTCGGCCATCGATCCGGACACCGGCGAGAAGATCGGGCTGCGGATCACCGTCACCTCGGTCGAGGGCGACACGGCCGACTTCGACATCAAACCGGTCAACTGACCGGCGCCCTCGGCTGAGTCGGGGATGGCGTACGCGTCCGAGCCGTGGTCGGACCTCTACGTCGCCATGGCGGGAGCTGCCGCCGCGCTGCTCGGCCTGCTGTTCGTCGCGGTCTCCATCAACCTCGAGCAGGTGCTGCGGATCGCCTGGCTGCCGTTGCGGGCCGGGGAGACCCTCGGGGTGCTGGTGGTCCTGCTGACGACCGCGGTGTTCGTGCTCGTCCCGGGCCAGTCCCCGACGGTGCTCGGGCTGGAGCTGGCCGGTACCGGCCTGGTCCTGCTCGGCTGCGACGCGGCGCTGCGGGTCCGGCGGGGCCGGCCCCCGGGCGCGCAGGCGCGCAGCATCATCGTCCCCGCGGTGATCGTGGCCTGCACCGGTGCGCCTCTGGTGACGGCGGGCGCGACGCTGGTCGCGGGCGCCGGCGGCGGGCTGTACTGGACGGTGCCCGCGCTGGTCGCCGGTTTCGCGGGTGCGGTGTCCAACGCGTGGGTGCTGCTGGTCGAGATCCTGCGCTGACCCGCGACCGGCGTCGGTGGCCCGGCCGACCCCGAGCGGAGCGAGGGGTAGGGAGGACGGGGTCCTCTCACAGGGCGGCGGCGAGCGCCTCGAGGTCGTCGACCGTGGCGTCCAGGTGCGGCGAGACGCGCAGCACCGGCCCGGTCATCTCGTCCGGCGCCCGCTGCGGGCCGATCGCGGTGGTGACGATGCCGTGCTCGGTGAGCAGCCGGGCCCGGGTCGTGACGACGTCGACGCCGTCCGGCGGGCGCAGCGTCGTCGTGGCGGTCGGCTCGTCGAGGGGCTCGACCACCCGCCAGCCGGCGACGCCCTCGAGCACCTCGCGGGCGGTCCGGCCCAGCGCGGCCAGCCGCTCGTGCACCCGGACCGGTCCCGCGGCCAGGTGCTCGCCGACGGCCAGGACCAGCCCGACCCGGCCGGCGACGTGCGCCTCCCCGGACTCGAGGGCCCGCAGCGGCGGGACGTCGTCCGGCGGGGTGAGCAGCGGGGTGAGCGCGGCGGTGACCGCCGGGCGCACGCACAGCAGGCCCACCCCGCGCGGCCCGGCCAGCCACTTGCGCGAGGTCGAGTAGACGACGTCGGCGCCCAGGTCGGTGTCGACGTGCCCCAGCGACTGCGCCGCGTCGAGCACCAGCGGCACCCCGGCCTCGCGGCACAGCGCGGCGACCTCGGCGGCCGGCTGGACGACACCGCGGTGACTGGCCACGTGGGTCAGGTGCACGACCCGCGGCGGGTCGGCCGCCAGCAGCCGGGCCACACCGTCGAGGTCGGCCCGCCCGAGGTCGTCGACCGGCAGGTGCTCGACGGACAGCCCCGCGGCGCGCAGCTGCGCGGCGTTCGGCGCGTACTCGCCGGGCAGGCACGCCACCCGCGCCCCGGCAGGCAACCGCCACCCGGTGAGCAGCGCGGCCAGCGCGGCCTGCGCGGACTCGACGAAGACGACGTCCGCGGCGGCCATCCCGACCAGCCCGCCGATGACCGAGCGGCCCTGCTGAAGCAGGTCCTCGGCGGTCGCCTCGGCCACGTACCCGCCGAGCTCGGCCTCGTGCCGAGCGTGGTGGGCGACGGCCTCCAGCACCCGGTGGCTCTGCCGGCTGCACGCCGCGCTGTCCAGGTGCCGGCCCGCCGGGCGGGGCCGGGCCGAGCGCCACGCGGCGCCGAGGTCCTCGTGGACGAGGTCGGACTGGAGCGTGGTCACGTCTCCACGCTAATCAGCTCTCCAGCACGCCGCGGGCGACCGAGACCCCGGAGTGCCGCGGGTCGCCGTCCAGCGGCTCGACGGAGACGTCGACGACCGGGAACTGGGTGAGGTCGACACCGGGGGGCACCTCGAGGGTGACCTCGCCGCCGCCCTGGACCACGCCGAGGGAGTACATGCGCTCGACCGCCTCGTCGATCAGCCACACCTCGTAGAAACCGTCGTCCGGGTCGGCGGCGGACAGGTCCACCTCGAGCACCCGGGAACCGTCCGGCCGCTCCACCACGCGGGCCTCCCCGGTGGCGTCGTTGTCGGCGAGCGGGTCGAGGGCGGCCGCGGCCACGGTCTGCCCGTCGTCGTCCCCCGTGCCGAGGGCGACCGCGCCCGCGCCGATGCCGACGCCGACGACCAGGGACGCCGCGGCGGCGAGCAGCACCCGCGAGCGACGGGTGCGCAGCGGCGCGACCGGCGCCGGCGGGACGGCGGTGGGCGTGGGAGCGGGCCGGACCGCGTCCACCGCCTCGGGACGCGGCGCGGTGGTGACCCCGGTGGCGGCGGCGACCCCCGCCCACACACCCGGCGGCGGGGGGACGGCGGCACCGGGCGCGGCCAGCTGCGGGACGGCGAGCGCGTCGACGGCGCGGCGCAGCGAGGCGACCTCCTCCCGGCACTGCCCGCAGGAGTCGAGGTGGGTGGCGTCGTCGGCGGGCAGCGGCTCGCGGAGCGCCGCCAGCGCCAGCTGCTCAGGCGTGCAGTGCCGCACCGTCCACCTCCAACCGTGACCTCAGGCGTTCGAGGGTGCGCCGGATGTGCGACTTCACCGTGCCGAGCGGCAGCCCGGTGCGGTCGGCGATCTGGGTGTGGGTGAGGTCCTCGAAGAAGGCCAGCTCGATGATGCCGCGCTGCGGCTGGCCCAGTTGCTCCAGCTCGCCGAGCAGCAGCACCCGGTCGGCGACGGCGGTGTCGACCTGCGGGCCGGGAGCCCCCGCCGCCGAGCGGGCCTCGGTGACCGCGGCCTCGGCGGCGCGGCGCTGCCGGTCCCGCCGGGCCCAGGTGTCGGCGATCTTGTGCCGGCAGATGCCGACCAGCCAGGCCGGCAGCGGGCCCTGCTCGGGGTGGTAGCCGGTGCGGCCGGTCCAGGCGGAGACGAAGACCTGCTGGGTGACGTCCTCGGCGTCCGGACCCGGCCCGAAGGCCCGCACCGCCATGCCGTGGACCTGCCCGGCGAAGCGCTCGTAGGCCCAGGCCAGCGCCTGCTCGTCCCCGGCGGCGAACCGGCGGCCGACCTCGGCGTCGTCGGGCTCGGGATCGGCGTCCCGCAGCGGTACGACGTCCGGGGGCACCCACCGGACCCTAGCCGCCCGGGGTGCCGGCAGCCCGGTCACGGCGGCGGCACCGGTCCGGCCCGGTCGGCGACGATCACGGGGTCGCGGTGACGACACACCGTGTCCGGACGGCGTGTCGCCACCGCCGCCTCATGGTCACCGCGGCTCGAGGACCGCGGACGCTGCTGGGGTACGGCGAGCGAGGGTCCGCAGGCCGGTGCCGGTCTCAGGCGCGCCGGGAGAGCGAGACGCCGAAGTCGCCGTCGGGATCGGTCCACCAGTGCGTCATCCGCAGGCCCGCCGCCGCCAGCTCGGCCTCGACCCGCTCCCGGCGGAACTTCGCCGAGACCTCGGTGCGCAACTCCTCACCGGCGGCGAACCGGACGTCGAGGTCCAGTGCCGGGACGTGCACCACCTGGTCGGTCCGCGAGCGCAGCCGCATCTCGATCCACTCGTGCTCGGCGTCCCACACGGCGACGTGCTCGAAGGCAGCGGGGTCGAAGTCGGCGCCCAGCTCGCGGTCCAGCACGCGCAGCACGTTGCGGTTGAACTCCGCGGTGACCCCCGCGGCGTCGTCGTAGGCGCGCACCAGCCTCGCGGTGTCCTTGACCAGGTCGGTGCCGAGCAGGAAGGAGTCCCCGGGCTGCAGCGTGCCGGCGAGGTCGTCGAGGAACGCCGCCCGCGCCTCCGGCTCCAGGTTGCCGATGGTCGAGCCGAGGAAGGCCACCAGCCGGCGTCCGGACCGCGGCAGCTCGCCCAGGTGCCGGGTGAAGTCGCCGACGACCGCCTCGACCTCCACGCCGGGGTACTCGGCGGTGATCGCCGCCCCGGCCGCCTGCAGCACCGACGGGTCGACGTCGCAGGGCACGAACCGGCGCAGCGTGCCGGCGTCGCGCAGCGCGTCCAGCAGCAGCCGGGTCTTCTCCGACGTCCCGCTGCCGAGCTCCACCAGGACGTCGGCGCCCGACGCGCCGGCGATCTCGGGCGCGTGCGCGGCGAGCACGGCCCGCTCGGCGCGGGTCGGGTAGTACTCCGGCAGCCGGGTGATCTCGTCGAACAGCTCGCTGCCCCGCTCGTCGTAGAACCACCGCGGCGGCAGGGTCTTCGGCGTGGCGGTCAGGCCGGCGCGGGCGTCGGTGCGCAGCGCGTCCGCGGCGTCCTCGGGGGCGAGGTGGTTGGTCAACGAGATGGACACGTGGCTCCTCAGCAGAGTGGCGTGGTGGTCAGGCCGTCGGGGGTGACCTCGACCAGCGACCGGTCGGGGACGTCGGTCCACCGCGGGTCGTCGTCCCACGGCTCGCTGGCCAGGGCGGTGCCGTCGGCGGTGACCAGCGCCGACAGCGTGTCGCCCCAGGTGGTCCCCAGCAGGCGGCTGCCGTCGGCGGCGAGCAGGTTCAGCCGGGCGCCTGGATCGGCGGCCCCCACCTCGCGCACCGTGTCGGCCAGGGCGTCCAGGCCCCGGTCGAACACCAGCGCGGCCAGCAGCGCGCTGTCGACGGTCGACTCGGCGTCCCGCACCGGCGGCAGGACCGCGCGGTCCACCCGGCCGTTGTGCGACAGCAGCCACCGCCCGTCCGTGAACGGCGCCACCGCGCTCTCCTCCAGCGGCATCCCGACGGTGGCCGAGCGGACCGCGGCCACCACGCACCCGGAGGAGAGCACCGGCGCGACCGAGGCGAACGACGGGTCGCCCCACAGCGGCCGGGCCGACCGCCAGCGGGCCGGCTGTGCCCGGCCGGGGGAGAAGAAGCCCACGCCCCAGCCGTCGGCGTTCACCGTGCCGTACCGCTGGCGGCGCGGCGCCCAGGACTGCACGAGCAGCGAGGACGGCGGCTCGAGCACCAGCTCGGCCAGCGTCCGCGGCCGGCCGAGCCAGGCGAGGTGACGGCACACGCCTACGCGTCCCAGGCCAGCCGGAAACCGCTGAAGACCTGCCGGCGGATCGGGTGGTCCCAGTTGCGGAAGCTGGGCCGCAGGATCGAGGCGCCGACCGCCCAGGACCCGCCACGCAGCACCTTGTAGTCGCCGCCGAAGAAGGGCGCGGAGTAGTCGGCGTAGAGCATCGGCCGGAAGCCGGGCCACGGGGTGAAGTCCGAGGAGGTCCACTCCCAGACGTCGCCCATCAGCTGCTCGGCGCCGTAGGCCGAGACGCCGGCGGGGTAGGCGCCCACCGGGGCCGGGCGCAGCGCGTCGCCGCCGAGGTTGGCCAGGGCGGACGACGGCTCGGCCGACCCCCACGGGAAGCGGCGGCGCCGCTGCGTGGCCGGGTCCCAGACGGCGGCCTTCTCCCACTCCACCTCGGTGGGCAGCCGCGCGCCGGCCGGGGCCGCGCCGGTCGCCCCGGCCCAGGCCGCGTACGCCTCCGCCTCGAAGTACGTGACGTGCTGGACCGGCTCGTCGGCCGGGACGGCCTCGAGGACGCCGAAGCGGGTGCGGGTGCCGTCGACGCCCCAGGACTGCGGGCGCTCCAGCCCGGCCTCGACCCGGTGCGCCCAGCCCCGCCCGGACCACCAGCGCCGGTCGTCGTAGCCCCCGTCGGCGACGAAGGCGGCGTACTCGGCGTTGGTCACCGGCACCCGGCCGATGCGGAACGACGGGACGTCCACGACGTGCGCGGGCCGCTCGTTGTCCAGGGAGAACGGCTCGTCGGCGGCGTCCACGCCCAGGACGAACTCCCCGCCGGGCACGAGCACCGACGTGCCGACCACGCCGGGCCGGCCGGGCGGCAGCGGCGTCCCGGCGCCGAGCAGCGGCGGTCCGGAGCGGAGGTTCAGCGCCTGCAGCATCGTCTCGTCGTGCTGCTGCTCGTGGCTGACGACCATCGCGAAGTCGAAGGGGTCGTCGTCCGCCCCGAGGTGCTCGAGCCGGTCGAGCACCCGGCCGCGCACCTCGCCGCAGAAGGACCGCGCCTCCACCGGCGGCAGCAGCGGCAGCCGGGAGCGGACGGCGCGCGGGTGGGTGAACGCGTCGTAGAGCGCCTCGACCTCGGCCGGCAGCAGCCCCTCGCGGCGGGCGTCGCCGCGGCGCAGCAGCCAGAGGTCCTCCTGCTGGCCGATGTGCGCGAGGTCCCAGACCAGCGGGCTGAGCAGCGGGGTGTGCTGCCGCAGCAGCTCGGGCTCGTCGTGGTCGGTCAGCCGCAGCGTGCGCTGCCGGGCGGCCTCCAGGTCGCGGGCCAGGGTCTCGGTCAGGTCGGTCACTGGGGAGCTCCCGTGGCGGAGAGGAGGACGGCGGTGGGGCCACCGGTCCGGGCGGTGTCGAGCAGGGCGTCGCCCGGGCAGCGGCCCCGGTCGACCAGGTCGGCGAGCGCCTCCACCTCCGGGCGCAGGGCGGCGGGGACGGCGGCGCAGGCGGCGGCGAGGCAGGCGCGGGCGGCGGCGTGCAGCGCGGGGTCGGCCAGGCCCACCCGCGCGGCGCGGTCCCAGGCGGCGGCGACCGGCAGGGTGGCGGCCGCGGCGTGCCCGGCCGCGACCGGGTCGTCGAGCAGCACCGTCGTCACCGCGGCCAGCGCCGGCCACCACGGCTCGGGTGCGGCGTCGAGGTAGCGGATCTCCAGGTAGCCGCGGGGGCGCACCGGCGGGAACAGCGTGGTCAGGTGGTAGTCCAGGTCCTCGGCCGTGGGCCGCCGGCCGCCGAGCGGGGCCTCGCCGGTGACCCAGTCGGCGAACGAGGCGCGGCCGCGCACCGGCTCCGCCGTCCCGGTGGCCGGGTCGCGGACGAGCATCACCGGCGCCGACAGGGCG
>DASQXT010000378.1:0-4282 GCA_035639575.1 Geodermatophilus sp. | reverse complement strand
CTGCTGGCGACGCAGCAGGCCGATCCGCACGTCGGCACCGCGGCGCTCCGGCGACTCGATGCGGCCGGTGCCGACGTGGAGCGCGACGTCCTGCCGGTGCTGGTCAACGAGTTGACCGCCGCCGGTCGGGACGTGTGGGTCGTCCTCGACGACTACCACGCGATCGCGGATCGTTCGGTGCACCGGTCGGTCGCGGCGCTCCTGGACCATGCTCCGGCGTGCCTGCACCTGCTGATCAGCTCGCGGACCGATCCGCCGCTGGCGCTGGGTCGGCTGCGCGTGGCCGGGCAGCTGACCGACGTCCGTGCCGAGCAGTTGGGTTTCCGCACCGAGGAGGCGGTGCGGCTGCTCGATCGCGCTTCCGTCACCGACCTCGGCGCACAGGACGTGGAGCGGCTGGTCGCGCGCACCGAGGGGTGGGCCGCCGGGCTGCAGTTGGCGGCTCTACGCCTGGCCGATCGCGAGGACCGGCAGGCGCGGGTCACTTTCATCGACCGGTTCACCGGAGCCGACCGGCACATCGTCGACTACCTGGCGGAGGAGGTCCTGGACGCCCTGCCGCCACCGGTGTACGAGTTCTTGCTCCAGACGTCGATCCTGTCGAGGCTGTGCGTCCCGCTGGCCGACGCGGTGACCGGACGCGGGAACGCCGCCTCGATGCTCGGCGAGATCCAACGGGCCAACCTGTTCCTCACCCCACTGGACGACCAGGGGCGGTGGTTCCGCTACCACCAGCTGTTCCGGGACCTGCTGTCCTTCGAGCTCGAGCGCTCGGGACCGGCACCGCCCGCGGTGCTGCACCGGAGGGCGAGCCAGTGGTTCCGTGCGCGGGGCGATCTGCGGGAGGCGATCGGGCACGCCTTCGCCGCAGGGGATCCGGACCTCGCGGGCGAGCTGGTCGCCGAGGGCTGGCGCCGGGAGTTCAACCTCGGCCACCTGCAGACGGTTCAGGGCTGGCTGGACCGGTTGCCTCCCGCACACGTCGCCGGCGATGCGCGTCTCACCGTGGCGCAGGTCTGGCTGCATCTGGACCGGGGGCGGCTCGACGAGGCCGGCACCGTTCTCGCCGCGGCCGGGCGCCCTGCCACCACAGATGGGCACCTCCAGGTGCTGCGTGTGCTGCACACCTTCAAGGGCGGCAACGTGCCGCTCGCTGCGGAGCGCCTGGCCGTTGCGCACGGCCGGCTGACCGATCCCTTCCTGGTCACTGTGCGGGAGCTGCTGGGCGGGGTGTGCGCCCTGTGGCTGGGCGGTACGGCACAGGCAGCGGACCGGCTGCGGCGCGCCGCGGCGCGGGCGGAGGACAGCGGCAACCGGCTGGCGCGGATCTACGCGCTCGGCGCCTGTGCCCTCGTCGCAGTCCTCGCCGGGGACCTCGCGGAGGCTGAAGGCGTCCTGCGTGAGGCTGACGGCGTCGTGGCAGCCGGCCTCGTCGACACCCACTTCGTCGCGATGTTCCCCGCTCTCGCGGCGGCGCGGCTGGCTGCGGCGCAGGGGCGATGGCACGACGCGGACAGGCACGCCGCGGTCGCCGCCGAGCTGGGCGCTCGCGGCGCGGGACGGGTCGAGCACGCCGCCGCGCTGATCACGGCGGCGGAGGCGGCACGCCACGCCGGGCGGAACGGCGCGGCGGATCCCGAGCGCTGGCTGGGAGAGGCCGCCGCGGTGCTGCGGAGCTGTGCAGATCCGGGTCCGACCGTCCGGGACTGGTTCAGCCGCGAGCAACGGGCCCAACGGGCGAGCCGTTCCTCCGCCGTGGTCCGCGCCGAGCGGCTGACGGAGCGGGAGCTGGCCATCCTCGCCCTCCTCCCTACGACGCGGTCGCAGCGGGAGCTCGCCCGCTCCCTGTTCGTCAGCCCCAACACGATGAAGACCCACCTGCGCGCGATCTACCGCAAGCTGGGTGCGGAGTCCCGCGACGAGGCGGTGCTGCGCGCGCGGTCACGCGGCCTGCTCTGACCGGCGGTTGCGCGTCTGAGCCGATCGGAGGGGCACCGCGTCAGCCACGGTGATAGTCCTCGAGAGCGCGCCGCACCGACGCACGGCCACGATGCAGTAGGACGCGCTGGTTCTCGGCCGACACCTGCAGTGCCGCGCACGTCTCCTCGGCCGACATGCCCTGCACGTCCCGCATCTCGACCACCAGCCGCTGCCGTTCGGGCAGCCGGTCCAGGGCTGCTGTGATGACCTCGCTGGTCTCCCGGCCCAACGTCCGGGACTCCGGCTGGTCCCAGGGGCGCGGAGCACCGACCGAGGTCCAGTGCCCGGGATAGTCGCCGTCCGGCCCCTGGAACCGGGCCGGGTCGACCGTGGGACCGGAGGGCTCGAGCCCGGTCAGGACGGCGGACGCCACGACGCGCACATCCCGGGCGTGCCGGGTCTTCGCCTGGTTGATCAGGATGGCGAAGGCCCAGCTCCGCAGCGAGGAACGTCCTTCGAACCGCGCCAGCCCGGTCATGACCCCCAGCCAGGCGTCCTGGACGACGTCCTCGGCGGCCTGACGGTCGCGGACGTACCGCTGTGCCACACGGAGCATCACCGGCGACCACTCGTCCACGAGCGCGGCGAACGCCCCGGCGTCACCGCCCCGCAGCCGGGCGAGCAGATCGGCATCGCGCGCGGCGGCGTCGTCGGCGAGTGGGCGCCCGACGGAGACCGTTTCGTCGTCGACCGAAGCCATCGTCCCTCCCTGGCACGCTCTCGGGAAGCGTTGCGCAGTGCGGGCTCGGTGAGCGCGTCCCGCCGCCGATCTCACCCGGGTGAGATCGGCGGCTGGGCGTACGTGCACGGCGTTCCCACGCGCCAGGCTGGCGGTGTGGCCGAGCGCTTCTACCGGATCACGGTCAGCGGTGTCCTGACCGATCGCTTCGCGACGGCGTTCGAGCCGCTGACGGTCATCGGGACTGATGGGGTCACCGTGGTCTCCGGGGTGTGCGCGGACTCGGCGGCCCTGTACGGAATCCTCGACCGGATGCGCGACCTTGGTCTGGAGCTGCTCGGTGTCGAGTCCTCCGAGCCGGCACGCCGCTGATCCAGGAGGGTCAGGAGTGCATCTCCTCGAAGGCCGCCAGCAGCCTGGCTCGCGCGGTCTCCGACAGCCCCTCCAGGGAGACGCGTCCGAGGCTCCGCACGGTCTCCCGGATCTGTTCCAGGTACTCCGAGCAGCCCGCGCACAGGGCGAGGTGGGCGTCGAACTCGGCCACGGTGGCCTCGTCGAGAGCACCTTCCAGGTAGTCGGTCACCAGCTCGACCAGGTGATCGCACCGGACGTTCCAACCCGGTTCGGCTGCGGCCTGCACGCCCTTCATGATGCCCGGCCCGTCAGCGCCGACACCTCGGCCGTGCCTGGTCGGCAGCTGACGGTCTCCCGCGGGGCGAGCACGATCCGAGCCGTGGGCAGGTGCGGTTCCGGACCGGTCGCGGTGCTCATCGGTCACCCGCTCGACGAGGAACGCGTTGGTCGTCCGGTGGACGTCGGTACGAGGCCGGCGGCGCCGAACGAGACGTGGAACCGGGCGCACCAGACCACGACGCTCGTGTATGCGGAGGCGTCCACACCGGTGGGCACGATGTAGTTCTGGTCTCCGACATTGCCCTTCAGCGGTCCCAGCTCGACATGGCCGTCGGCGAATGCGCTGTCGGGGCCGTCCGCGGGGTTCGTCGACAGCCAAACGACGAGCAGCGGTCCGTTCGAGGTCGTGAACCCCTCCAATCGAAGGATCACCCGCCCGTCACCCAGCTGGAGAACCCGAGCGGTACCGCGGGTCTCGTGCTCCCGGGAGACGAAGCTGCCTGACGCGAGCTCCACCGGGGCGGCAGCCGATCCGGAGGCCTGCTCGAGCGCAGCGGCGCTCGGCAGGGACTCGTGGACCCGGCTGTCGTAGAGGAGCTTCTGCGGCTGGAACCAGAGCAGCGTCACCACTGTGAGCACCGCGGCCACCACGGCCCCGAGCCACACCCCACGCCAGCGTCGTCTGCCGGCGTGGGTTCCTGATGCGCCCGCCCCGGGCGACGATCGCGCGGCATGGTCAGGCGGGGCCTCTGGAGTGGTCACGTCGTTGTGGTCTGCCGTGGCCCGCCCGCGTTACTGCTGCCTACGGATTGTCGCGCCCGCAGCCAGCCAGCTCTGTCCCAGGAGGCGTCCCGTAACGGCGCTGCGTCCGGGGTCGCCACCGCAGGCCCGAGGCTCGCGTGTCCGTTGTCCGCGGTGTACACGGGGGACTACGCTCTGCCGACGCGCCGAGCGACCGCTCGAGGCGCCCGTTTCATATCAAAGGCCACG
>DASQXT010000377.1:0-3049 GCA_035639575.1 Geodermatophilus sp. | reverse complement strand
GCCGGCCATCTCGGTGGTGAGCTCCTCGAGGGAGACCTCGGAGCGCTTCTTGTCCAGCACCCGGCGGCCGAGCTTGAGGATGATGAAGTGGTCGCCCACCAGGTAGGCGTGGTGCGGGTTGTGGGTGATGAAGACGACCCCCAGGCCCGCGTCGCGGGCCGCGGCGGTGTACTTCAGCACCACGCCGGACTGCTTGACGCCCAGCGCCGCCGTCGGCTCGTCGAGGATCAGCACCCGCGCGCCGAAGTACACCGCCCGGGCGATGGCCACGCACTGGCACTGCCCGCCCGACAGCGTGCCGATCGGCTGGTTGATGTCCTTGACGACGATGCCCATCTTCTGCAGCTCGGCGTCGGCGACCTCCCGCATCGCCTTGATGTCCAGCGGCGCCATCGGGTACTTCCCCTTGCGGATCTCCGACCCCAGGAAGAAGTTCCGCCAGACCTCCATCAGGCCCACGACCGCGAGGTCCTGGTACACGGTGGCGATCCCGGCGTCGAGGGACTCGCGCGGCGAGCTGAAGTGCCGCTCCTGGCCGTCGACCCGCAGCGTCCCCTCGGTGTGCCCGTGCAACCCCGAGATGATCTTGATGAGGGTGGACTTGCCGGCGCCGTTGTCCCCCAGCACGCAGGCGACCTCCCCGGCGTTGACCGTCAGGTTGATCCCCTCCAGAGCCCGGATGGCGCCGTAGCTCTTGCCGACGCCCTCCATCTCGACCAGGGGCGTGCCCTTGGCGAGATCGGCGGCAGCGTGTTCGGCGATCGTGTCGGTCACGTCATCTCCTCTGGGCTGCGTAGTTCTTGATGTACAGGTTGACCAGCACCGCGAGCAGCAACATCACGCCCAGGAAGGCGCGGAACCAGTTGGGGTCCCAGCCGGCGTACACGATGCCCTGGGTCGTCATGCCGAAGATGAAGGCGCCGAGCGCCGATCCCACGGCCGAGCCGTAGCCACCGGTGAGCAGCGCGCCACCGACGACCGCGGCGATGATGTAGATGAACTCGTTGCCGACACCGAGGCCGGCCTGCACCGTGCTGAAGTTGAACAGCAGGTGCATCCCGAGGAACCAGGCCAGGAACGACACGCCCATGAACAGGCCGATCTTGGTCGCCCGGACCGGCACACCGACGGCGCGGGCACTGGCCTGGTTGCCACCGACCGCGGTGATCCAGTTGCCGGTGCGGGTGCGCAGCAGCAGCCAGGTGCCGATGACCACGAACAGCAGCCACCACAGCACGGTGACCTTGACGGTGATGAAGCCCAGCGGGATGTCGCTGGCGAAGACCGCCTTGGCCGAGGAGAACCCGTCCAGCGAGCTGGTGTTGGGCGTGGCCACCGTGCCGGTGACCAGCTTGGTGACGCCCAGGTTGATGCCCTGCAGGATGAAGAAGGTCGACAGCGTGATGAGGAAGCTCGGGATCCCCGTCCGCATCACCAGGTAGCCGTTGACGAAGCCGACCGCCAGCGCGATGAGCAGGCTCACCAGCACGCCGACCCACATGTTCAGGCTGAACTGGTAGCAGATCATCGCCGACGCCAGCGCCGTCGTGGTCACCGCGACACCGGCGGACAGGTCGAACTCGCCGCCGATCATCAGCAGCGCCACGCCGACCGCGACGATGCCGATGGTCGAGGAGGCGTAGAGGACGGTGGCCAGCGCCGGCAGCGTCCGGAACGCCGGGGCGACGGCGTAGAAGAAGGCGAAGATAACGATCGCCGCGGCCAGCGCGCCGATCTCGGGGCGGCCGAGCACCCGGGACACGAGTGATCGCTGGGCGCGGCCCGCAGGTGCGGCGGCCGCACCGGTCGGGGGCGGGGACGGTTGCGAGGGTTGGGTCGCCACTGACGAACTCATGGCCTGCTCCCTAGGACGGTGTGGGGGGAGCCGGGCCACCGCCCGGCTCCCCCGAAGCGGAACTAGCGGGTGTTCTTCTCCGTGTACGGCAGGATCACGTCGATGTTGCTCTGGTCGACGACCGACGGGCCGGTCAGCACCGGGCCACCGCCACCGATGTCGTTGCCGTTGGTCAGGTTCAGCCACAGCGAGGTCACGGCCATGTAGCCCTGGACGTAGGGCTGCTGGTCGACCGACAACAGGATGCCGCCGTCCTGGATCTGCTTGGCCACGTCGGCGTTGAGGTCGAAGGTCGCGATGCTGGCCTGGCTGCCGGCGTCAGCCTTCGCCTGCGTTGCCGCCAGGGCGACGTCACCGGCCAGCGTGACGACGTCGGTGATCGAGGGGTCCTGCTGCAGCTTGGCCCCGATGGTCTGCTGCACCGCCGGCAGATCCGTGCCGTTCACGTAGAGGACCTCGGTGTTCGGGTCGGTCTTCGCCACACCGGCGCAGCGGGCCTCGAGCTGCACCTGCCCCTGCAACTGGATGACGCACACCGTGTGGCTGTCGGGCCTCTCCTGGGTGATCCTCGTGCCGACGGTCTGCCCGGCGAGGTCCTCGTCGGAGCCGAAGTACATGCCGACGCCGTAGTTCTTGTAGTCGTTGATGCCGGCGTTGAACGCCACCACGGGGATCCCGGCGTCGACCGCCTTCCGCACGTTCGGACCGATGGCATCCGGGTTGGGCAGCGTGGTCGCCAGCCCGTCCACACCCTGGTCGATCGCGTTCTGGACGAGCGTCGACTGCTCGCCGGCGTCCGGGTTGTTCGAGTAGTTCAGCGTGATGTTGTGGTTCGCGGCCGCCGCCTCGGCACCGGCCCGGATCTTGTCCCAGAACGTGTCACCCGGGGCCTCGTGCGTGACCATCGCGATGGTGAAGTTTTTGCCCTCGGCGGCGCCCCCACCGCCCTGGCTCTGGGCCCCGCCCTGACTGCTGCACGCGGCCAGCGCCACGGTGGCAACGCTGACGACGACGACGGCGGGCGCGCGGAGCGATCTCCGTGAAGGGCCGATCTTCATCGATGTTCCTCTCTTCTGACAGCCGGCCGGGAGGCGGACTGCGGTGTCGGTGTCCTGTGGACTGTGCGGATGTAGGTGGTCGTGCAGCTGACCAGCTGTGGTGTCGATCCGGTCGAAGCGGCGGTCAGGAGGGCTC
>DASQXT010000376.1:0-2312 GCA_035639575.1 Geodermatophilus sp. | reverse complement strand
CGCCGCGCGATCCCGTCGAGCGTGGCCGCCAGCTCGGCGACCGGCGGGGCGTCGGCCAGGTGGAACCGCGCCCGGAACGTCGCCGGCCGCACCAGGGGCAGCTGCGACTCCAGGGCCGCCCGGACCGCGGCGGAGAACCGGTCGGGCGCGTCGACCACCAGGTCGAGGAAGAACGTCCGCCCGGTCAGCCGCACCTGCGAGCGCTGCCGGTCCAGGTCCGCGATGGCGCGGTGCACCTCCTGCACGGTGCTCTGCCGCACCCCGCCGCGCCGGTTGAGGACGCGGTCGACGGTCGCCTCGGACAGGCCGGCCTGGCGGGCGATCTCACGGATCGGGTAGGGGTGCGGCACGCCGACCAGTCTGAGGGGTCCGCGGTTGAGGGGATGCTGAGGGACCGCCCAGGTTGACCGGGCGCCGGGCGGCTCAGGAGGCTGGCGGGATGACCACGGTCCCGGACGTCCGGCTGAACAACGGTGTCGCGATCCCCCAGCTCGGGCTGGGCACCGCCCGGCTCCCCGACGAGGAGACGCGGCGGATCGTCGGCGAGGCGCTGGAGGTCGGCTACCGGTTCGTCGACACCGCCGCCAGCTACGAGAACGAGCGCGGTGTCGGGCAGGCCCTCGCCGACTCGGGCCTCCCGCGGGAGGAGGTGTTCGTCTCCACCAAGCTGCGCGGCCGCGAGCAGGGATCGGCCTCGGCGAAGGAGGCGCTGCGGTCGAGCCTGGACCGGCTCGGGCTGGAGTTCGTCGACCTCTACCTCATCCACTGGCCGCTCCCCCGGCTGGACCGTTACGTCGAGTCGTGGCTGGCGATGGAGGAGCTGCTGGCCGAGGGGCTGACCCGGGCCATCGGGGTGTCGAACTTCCTGCCCGAGCACCTCGACCGTCTCGCCGCCGAGAGCTCGACCGTGCCGGCGGTGAACCAGATCGAGTGCCACCCGAGGGAGCCGCAGCTCGAGCAGCGCGCCGACGACGCCCGCCGCGGCATCGTCACCGAGTCGTGGTCGCCGCTGGCCAACGGCGGCGAGCTGCTGCGCCGGCCGGTGCTCGCCGAGATCGGTGCCCGGCACGGCCGGACCCCGGCGCAGGTGGTGCTGCGGTGGCACGTGCAGCAGGGGCTGGTGACCTTCCCCAAGGCGTCGTCCCGGGACCGGCTGGTCGAGAACCTCGACGTCTTCGACTTCGCGCTTCCCGACGAGGACCTCGCCGGCATCGGCACGCTCGCCGACGGCACCCGGGTCAACGGGCAGTACCCCGACGTCTGGGAGGAGTTCTGAGACCTGCCGGCTGACGGGTTCTTGAGGGATCCGCGGCCTTGTGGACCCCGCACCGGCCGGTCAGGCTCGACCACACCCCACCCCGCACAGGAAGGACGGCGCCATGGCCGCACCGGTCACCGCCCGCACCGCTCCCGGTTGGTTCACCGCGGAGGACTGCCGCCTCGAGGACTTCCGCGCGGTGGTCGAGACGACCACCGACCTGGCCGACTACCCGCACGCCGACGAGGTCCGGGAGAACGTCCTCGTCTACGGGTCGCGGCTGCGCGCCTCCGTCACCACCCCCGAGGGACGCCGGGACGTGCAGGCCGAGCTGGCCCGCGCGCTCGCCGACGGCCCGGGGATCGTCGTCTTCGCCGGCGCCTTCCCCGACGCCGGCGTGGTCGACCGGGCCACCGCCGTCTTCCAGGCGATGATCGACGAGCAGAAGGCCGCCGGCGTCGTCGGCGGTGACCACTTCGCCAAGCCCGGCGCCAACGACCGGGTCTGGGGCGCGCTGGACAAGTTCGCCGTCCGCGACCCGGAGGCCTTCGCCGCCTACTACGGCAACGACGTGATCGCCCTGGTGTCCGAGGCGTGGCTGGGCCGCGGCTACCAGCTCACCAGCCAGGTCAACGTGGTCAACCCCGGCGGCACGGCGCAGGTCGCCCACCGCGACTACCACCTCGGCTTCATGTCCGAGGAGCAGGCGCTGGCCTACCCGGCGCACGTGCACCGGCTCTCCCCGGTCATGACCCTGCAGGGCGCGGTCGCGCACTGCGACATGCCCGTGGAGACCGGGCCGACGATGTACCTGCCGCACTCGCAGAAGTATCCGGCCGGTTACGTCGCCTTCCACCAGCCCGAATTCACCGCCTACTTCGACGACCACCACGTCCAATTGCCGCTGGCCAAGGGCGACGCCGCGTTCTTCAACCCGGCCCTGTTCCACAGCGCGGGCACCAACCGCTCGGCCGACGTGCGCCGCATGGCCAACCTGCTGCAGGTGTCCTCGGCGTTCGGCCGGGCGATGGAGGCCGTCGACCGGACGGCGATG
>DASQXT010000375.1:0-6416 GCA_035639575.1 Geodermatophilus sp. | reverse complement strand
CCTGTGGCTGGGACATGGTGCGCCGGTGCCTCCCGCGCCGCTCGTACCGGACGTCCTCCGCGCCGTCCCCTTCCGAGGCTCGGACGCCATCCGCTCCGGGGTCCTGACCCGACGCAGATTGCGCGGCAGCAGCTGGCGGCGTGTCCTCCCGGACGTCTACGTGCACCGCGATGTCCCGGTCACCCACGAGCTCCGGGCCCGAGCCGCCGTGGTCCTGCTGCCGGAGTCGGTCGTCACCGGCCGCAGCGCCGCGGTCCTGTGGGACGTCGACCTCGCTGACGCCGGACACCCCGTGGAGGTGACCGTGCCACCCCGGAGCCACCAGGTGCGGGTGGAGGGCCTCGTGGTACGACGCGCCGCACTCGACCCGGACCAGGTGTGGCGTCGCCGTGGGATCCCGGTCACGACGCCTGAGGCGACCGCGGTCCGCTTGGCGTCAGTCCTCCCGCGTGACGACGCAGTCGCAGCGGTCGACCAGCTCGTCGCCACCGGCGTGGTGCGGCTCGCGGCGGTCCGGGCGCTGGCGGCGGCCTCCCGCGGTCCCGGGTCGGCGCGCGCCCGCGACGTGGCAGGGCTCGCCGACGGGCTCGCCGAGTCGCCCCAGGAGACGAGGGTCCGGCGGCTGGTGGGTCGCAGCGACCTGCGGCCACCGGTGGCGCAGTACCGCGTGCACGACCAGCGCGGTCTCGTGGCCCGGGTGGACTTCGCGTGGCCGGAACACCGTCTGGCCCTGGAGTACGACGGCCTGTGGCACGGCGGCCGCGACCAGTTCCTGCGGGACCGGGAGCGGCTCAACCGGCTCCGGGAGGCCGGCTGGCAGGTGGTCTTCGTGACGGCCGTGGACCTCCGCGACCCGGTGCGGCTGATCTCCCGCATCGCGGCTGCGCTGGCCGTGAGTGCGCGCTGAGTGACCTGTCCACGGGGCGGATGGGGCCTCCTGCGCACACGGGCGAGGCGCGCTAGGAGGACTTGGCGGCGACGACGGCGTCGTAGACCGTGCGGCGGGGCAGCCCGGTGCGGACGACGACGGCGCGGATGGCGTCCTTGCGGGTGGCGCCCGCCTCCTCCTCGTCGGCCACGAGAGCGGCCAGCTCGGACGGCGACAGCGCCACCGGGGCCGCGGGTGCGCCACCGACGACCAGGGTGATCTCCCCGCGCACGCCGTCGGCCGCCCACGAGGCCAGCTCGCCCAACGGCCCCCGGCGGACCTCCTCGTGGGTCTTGGTCAGCTCCCGGCAGACGGCGGCCGGGCGGCCCTCGCCCATCACCGCCGCGGCGTCGGTGAGCGCGTCGGCCAGCCGGTGCGGCGACTCGAAGAAGACCATCGTGCGGCGTTCGTCGGCCAGGCCGGCCAGCCGCGACCGCCGCTCCCCCGCCTTGCGCGGCAGGAAGCCCTCGAAGCAGAACCGGTCGACCGGCAGGCCCGACACCGCCAGCGCCGTCGTCACCGCCGAGGGCCCGGGCACCGAGGTCACCGCGACGCCGGCGTCGATCGCGGCGCGCACCAGCGTGTAGCCGGGGTCGGACACCGACGGCATCCCGGCGTCGGTGAGCAGCAGGACGGTGCGCCCCTCGGCCAGCGCGGCCAGCAGGCCCGGCAGCCGGGAGCGCTCGACGGACTCGTGGAAGGTCACCACCCGGCCCGACAGCTGCACCTCGAGGTCGGCGGCCAGGCGGTGCAGGCGGCGGGTGTCCTCGACGGCGAGCACGTCCGCGGTCGCCATCGCGGTGCGCAACCGCGGGCCGACGTCCCCGGGCTGTCCCAGCGGCGCTCCACCGAGCACGAGCCGTCCGACCATGTCCCCGAGCCTGTCACGACCACGGCCGCAGGCCCGCCGGCAGGGGCCGGGGGCAGGCAGGCGCTGTCACTACCCTGGCCGCATGGCGGTGCTGGCTCCCGATCGGGCGGACCGGGAGCCCGGCGACCTCCGCCCGGCCCGGACGCGTCGCCCTCCGCTCCCCCGGCCGCGCCGCGACACGACTCCGCCGCTGCCGTCGGACCGCGCCCTCGCGTGGGTGCTCACCGCGCTGCTGGGCCTGTTCACCCTCGGGATCCGGCTCTGGGACATCGGGTACCCGCCCGACCTGCTCTTCGACGAGGCGTACTACCCGCCGGAGGCACGCGAGCTGCTCGAGTGGGGGCACGAGTTCAACCGCGGTTACACGTTCATCGTCCACCCGCCGCTGGGCAAGTGGCTCATCGCCTGCGGCATCGGGCTGTTCGGCTACGACTCCTTCGGCTGGCGGTTCCCCTCCGCGGTCGCCGGCACGATCGCCGTCGTCGTCCTCACCCGGCTGGCCCGGCGGCTGACCGGCTCGACGCTGCTCGGCCTGGTCGCCGGCCTGCTGCTGGCGCTCGACGGCCTGGCCTTCACGCTGTCGCGGATCGGCCTGCTCGACGTCTTCCTGCAGGTCTTCGTCGTCTCGGCGGTGGCCTGCCTGGTGGTCGACCGGGACACGCTGCGGGCGCGCGTCCGGGCGCACCCGGCCACCACCACCGGCTTCCGCATCGGCCCGCGCGGGTGGCGGCTGGCCGCCGGGTTCCTGTTCGGGTGCGCCTGCGCGGTCAAGTGGAGCGGGGTGTACTTCCTGGCCGCCTTCGCGGTGCTGAGCCTGTTCTGGGACCGCGCCGCCTGGCGCGAGGCCGGCGTCCCGCACCCGACCCGCACCGCCGCGCGCCGCGGCCTGCCGGGGGCGCTGTGGGCGCTGGCCGCGGTCCCGGTGCTGACCTACCTGGCCAGCTTCACCGGCTGGTTCCTCGGCGAGACCTCGCAGGGCAAGGCGTGGGCGCAGCAGCACCCGGAGACGGCGTTCCCGTGGGTCCCCGACGCGCTGCGCTCGCTGTGGCACCAGCACGCCGAGTGGCTGGCCTTCCACAGCGGCCTGTCCACGCCGCACCCGTGGGAGTCCGGGCCGTGGAGCTGGCTGGTCGACGGCCGGCCGATCCTGCTGTGGAACCCGCAGGGCCTCACCGACGCGGCCGGCGACCCGGTCATCCGCTACATCCTCATGCTCGGGACGCCGACCCTCTGGTTCGCCTTCGCGCCGGCGCTGGTGTGGGTGGCCTGGCGGCTGGTCGCCCGCCGGGACCCCGCCGCGCTGGTGGTCGCGGTCGCGGTCGCGGCGGGCTGGGGCACCTGGTTCCTCAACCCCGAGCGCACGATGTTCGTCTTCTACACCGCACCCGTGCTGCCGTTCTTCGTGCTGGCCGTCGTCCTGGCGCTGCAGGACGTGCTGGGCCGGCCCGGCGCCTCGCGGCTGCGCCGGCAGGTCGGCCTGGGCGTGGTCGCGCTCTACGTCGGCGTGGTGGCGGCGACCTTCGTCTTCTTCCTGCCCGTGTTCACCGGGCAGCCGCTGACGCAGGCGGAGTGGCTGGACCGGATGTGGTTCCCGTCATGGTTCTGACCCCGGACTGGCCCCAGGGATGGTTGCGTACTACAACTGGATGACGTGAGTGCCTCCACCCGGGCGGGCATGCCGCGGCAGCCCAAGGCCGTGTACGCCGTCGCCTTCGCCTGCGTCGTCAGCTTCATGGGGATCGGCCTGGTCGACCCGATCCTCCCCGCCCTCTCGGCCCAGCTGGACGCCACGCCTAGCCAGGTCACCCTGCTGTTCACCAGCTACCTGCTGGTGACCGCGGTGGCCATGCTCGGCACCGGCTGGGTGTCCAGCCGGATCGGCGCCAAGCGCACGCTCGTCGCCGGGCTCGCGCTGATCGTCGTCTTCGCCGGGCTGGCCGGGCTGTCCGGCTCGATCGACGGCATCGTCGGCTTCCGCGCCGGCTGGGGCCTGGGCAACGCGCTGTTCATCGCGACCTCGCTCGCCGTGATCGTCGCGTCGGCGTCCGGGGGCTTCGCGGGGGCGATCGTGCTCTACGAGGCCGCCCTGGGCCTGGGGATCGCGGCCGGCCCGCTGCTCGGCGGCCTGCTGGGCCACATCAGCTGGCGCGGCCCGTTCTTCGGCGTCTCCGCGCTCATGGCGATCGCGCTCGTCGCGACCGTCGTCCTGCTCGACCCCACCCCGGCGCCCGCGCGGCCCACCCCGCTGAGCGCGCCGCTCAAGGCGCTGCGCCACCGCGGCCTGCTGACCATGAGCATCACCGCCCTGCTCTACAACTGGGGCTTCTTCACGATGCTCGGCTACGCGCCGTTCCCGATGGAGCTCTCCGAGCTGCAGCTGGGCTTCGTCTTCTTCGGCTGGGGCCTGCTGGTGGCCTTCTTCTCCGTCGTCGCCGCACCCCGGCTGCAGGCGCGGTTCGGCACCGCCCGGTCGCTGTCGGCGGCGCTGGTCCTCTTCGCGCTCGACCTGCTGCTGATCGGCGTCTTCGTCGAGACCAGGTGGGTGCTCATCACCGCCGTGGTCGTCGCCGGGGTGTTCATCGGCGTCAACAACACCCTCGCGACCCAGGCCGTCATGCTCGTCTCCCCCGTGGAGCGCCCGGTCGCGTCGGCGGCCTACGGCTTCGTCCGCTTCCTCGGCGGCGGCCTGGCACCCTTCGCCGCCGGCAAGCTCGCCGAGCACTGGGACCTGCACGTGCCCTTCGTCGTCGGCGCGGTGGCCGTCCTCGCCGCCGTCGCGGTGCTCTCCACCGGCCGGTCGATGCTGGCCGCGGCGGACGCCGGCCTGCACGGCGAGCCCGACGTCGCCGGGGAGGTCGCCGACGAGTTCGGTGGCGCCCCCGACGCGGTCGACAGCGAGCTGCGCGCCCGCGCCTGACCCCGTCCTCCTCCGTACGGTGACGCCGGACACCGGGCGACTCCGAGGGGACGGCGATGGGCGACACACAGCGGGTGCGCACCGAGGTGGACGGCGACGTCTGGCTGGTCACCCTCGACTCCCCGGGCACCGGCAACGCCGTCGACCCGGCGATGGCTGCCGCGCTCGGCGAGGCGCTGCGCACCCGGCCGCCGCAGACCCGGGCGGTGCTGCTGCTGGCCGAGGGCGAGCGCTTCTGCGTCGGCGGCGACGTCCGCGGCTTCGCGGCGGCCGACGACCCGGGTGCCTCCGTGGGCCGGCTGGCCACCGACTGGCACGAGGTGGTGCGGGCCTTCCTGGCCGTCCCCGTGCCGGTGGTCGCCGGCGTGCACGGCGCGGTCGCCGGGGCGGGGGTCGGCCTGATGGGCGCCTGCGACGTCGTCGTCTGCGCCCGCTCGACCCGGATCCGGCCCGCCTACGCCGCGATCGGCTTCTCCCCCGACGGCGGCACCTCCTGGGCGCTGGCGCACGCCCTGGGCCCGGCCCGCGCCCTGGACCTGGCGCTGACCAACGGCACGCTCGACGCTCCCGAGGCCCACGCCTGCGGCCTGGTCACCCGCGTGGTGGCGGACGACGAGCTCCGCGCGGCCGCCACCGGGCTGGCGCACACGCTGGCGGCCGGCCCGGTGCGGGCGCTGGTGCGCACCCGCGCGCTCGTCCGCGGCGCCGTCGTCCGCACGCTCGACGAGCACCTGGACCACGAGGCGCGGCTGATCGCGGAGTCGGCGGCCGACCCGGAGGGACGCGAGGGCGTGCGGGCCTTCGTCGAGAAGCGACGGCCGGACTTCCGTACTGCCCGGTGAGCGCCCCCCGGACGCCGGGTCAGCAGGACGGGGTCAGCGTGCTCGTCACGTCCGAGGAGACCCAGGCGCCGCGGTAGGCCCGGACCCGGTAGGTGTAGGTCGTGCCGTTCGCCAGTCCCGTGTCGCTGGCGGTCGTCGTCCCGTACGGCACGGTGGTGGGGCCGTAGACCACGCCACCGACGACCCGCTCGCCCTTGTAGCCGTCGGCCCAGGTGCTGGGGGTCGGGCCCCAGGACAGGGACGCGCCGACCTGCTGGAGGGCGGGACGCAGGACGACCGTCTGGGCGATCCACGCGGTCGTGGAGCCGGACGTCGTCGAGGTGCGCTGCGGGACGGTACCGGGCCCCGCGAAGGACTCGTACGACGCGGTGACGCTCTCGCTGTCGGAGTTGTTCGTCCACAGCTGGCTGGTGCCCCCCAGGGTCGGGGGTCGTACCGTGCCGCTCCTGGTCAGGAGGTGGACGACGACCGTGCCGGTCGCCGTCGTCGACACCGTCGAGGAGGAGGTCGCGGTGTCGCCGGAACCCGTGGCCCCACCGACAGCGGCGATGGGACTGCTCCCGCTGACCCCGCGGTACCCGACGATCCCGCCGACCATGTCACCGCTGGTCGTGTCCGGACGGGTGAAGCTCGCGTTCGGCTCGCCGGTCACGGCGACCTTCCAGTAGACGGCGGAGGTCACGACGCCCCCGCTCGTGTCCGGCAGGACGACGCGGGTCCAGCCGCTGGGCGGCGGGACGGTCGAGGTGCCGTAGTAGGCCACCTGCGCCACCAGCACGTCGCCCGCCAGGGTCCCGGTCGGGGGGCTGAGTTCGAGCGGCGAGACCTTCGTCGACGACGGGGAGCCCTGCAACACGA
>DASQXT010000374.1:0-18311 GCA_035639575.1 Geodermatophilus sp. | reverse complement strand
TGCTGCCACAGCATCGGCCCCCCGTTCTCCCTGGTGTAGACCAGCGCCCCGAGTTGCCGGTCGGCCAGCAGCGCCATCAGCGCGGCGGTGAGGATCGGGAAGGCGAAGAGCACCAGCAGGCTGGTGACCAGCGTGTTCCAGCAGAAAATCGGCATCCGGAACAACGTCATCCCAGGCGCCCGCAGGCAGACGAGTGTGGTCGCGAAGTTGACCGCGCCGAGGATGGTGCCCAGACCGGACACCGCCAGACCGGCGATCCACAGGTCGGGGCCGACCCCCGGGGTGTTGGTCACGTCCGACAGCGGCGTGTAGGCGTACCAGCCGAAGTCGGCGGCGCCACCCGGGGTGAAGAACCCCGAGGCCGCCATCGTGCTGCCGAAGAGGAACAGCCAGTAGGAGAGAGCGTTCAGCCGCGGGAACGCGACGTCGGGTGCGCCGATCTGCAGCGGCATGATCAGGTTGCCGAACGCGAAGAACAGCGGCGTCGCGAAGAACAGCAGCATGATCGTGCCGTGCATGGTGACCAGCTGGTTGTACTGCTCCGGCGACAGGAACTGCAGCCCCGGGCGGGCCAGCTCGCCGCGCATGAGCATCGCCATCAGCCCGCCGATGATGAACCACACGAACGAGGTGACCAGGTACATCAGGCCGATGGTCTTGTGGTCGGTGGTCCGCAGCAGGTTCGACAGCCGTGAGCCCTTGTCCGGCACATGAGCCGTGCTCGAGCGCGTGACGATGGGGTGCGGGGCCAGAGCGGTCATGCGGCGACTCCCAGGGGCGACCGCGCTCCTCCAACTCGGAGCTCGTCTCCATGGTGTCCCAATGACACAGGTCAGGGAAGGTGCAACGACCCAGGACTGTGCACGGGCCCGCGGGGAGGACTCAGCCGGCGGAGCGCGCGACCGCCGACCAGGCGGTCACGTCGACGGCGACGCCGTCCGGCGCCTCGTCGTCGGGCACCAGCCAGCTGCCCTCCCGGCCCAGCTGGGAGGACAGCCACGCCCGGATCTGCAGGTCGAAGGTCGGTTCGGGCACCGCAGCCGTGGAGCTGACCGGGCCGAGGAAGGTCAGGTCGGTCTCCCCGCCACCGGCGAAGCGCAGCACCAACCGGCAGCGCGAGCGCCGGTGACGGGCGGGGGGCACGACCTCACGGACGACGGCGGTGTCGGCGCCTGCAGCGACGGCCAGGGACGACGCGGAGGCACGCAGCCGGGCCACGAACTCCTGGGCGGCGTCCATGGGCGCCGCCGGGCGGCGCACCGGCGCCGGGAGCGGGGGCACGGCGGGGCGGAGGGCGGTGTCCACGCCGGAGTTCTCGGCAGTTCCGCCGCCGGTCGGAACCGCCGGACGCGCCCGGCGTCCTCGGTCACCGCGCTGCCGGGACGACCCCGCCGCCACCGCCCATCTGCACGTCGGCGGGCAGCTCGGTGGGCGTCGTGGCCGCCGCCTTCTGGTTGGTCCGCGTGCGTCGCTCCACGTACCGCGCCAACCACGACAGCAGCAGGTTGATCGCGATGTAGATGACCGCCGCGGCGACGTAGAGCTGGAAGGTGTACTGGTTCCCGAACTGCAGCGTGAAGAACTCGACCAGGCTCCGCGCACCGCGGAGCAGCTCCGGGAAGCTGATGATGAAGCCCAGCGAGGTGTCCTTGAGCAGCACGACCAGCTGGGCGATGAGCACCGGGAGCATGCGCCGGGTCGCCTGCGGGAGCAGCACCAGCGTCATGACCTGCGTCTTGCGCATGCCGAGCCCGTAGGCGGCCTCGCGCTGGCCGCGGTCCACCGACAGGATGCCGGCGCGGAAGATCTCGGCGAGCACCGCGGCGTTGTAGAGGACCAGGCCGCCGACGAGGGCCCAGAACGCGCTGAGCCGGATCCCGAACTTGGGGAGCAGGAAGTAGAGCGCGAAGATCAGCACCAGCAGGGGCACCGCGCGGAAGAACTCGATCAGCGTCGTCACGAGCACGCGGACCCAGCGGTGCTCCGAGAGCCGGCCGACCGCGAGCAGCAGACCGAGCGCGGTGGCGAGCACCATGCCGACGATCGCGACCTGCAGCGTGCGCAGCAGGGCCTGGCCGAGCGCCTGCGGCACCTGGCTGGCCGGGTCGAACAGGACGGCCCAGCGCTGGGCCTCCAGCTGGCCGTTGCCGGCCAGGCGGGCGAGTACGAGGGCCACGATCGCCACGACGACGAGGACGCCGACCCCCGTGCCGATGCGGATGCGCCGGCGGGCCTTCGGGCCGGGCAGGTCGAACAGGACCGGTGTCGTCATCGCAGGATCGCCACCCGGCGCTCGATCCGGTTGACCGCCAGGGCGGAGGGGAGGGTGATCACCATGTAGCCCACGACCACTCCGACGAGCACGAGGGTCAGGTCACCGGCGTCGGCGTTGACCAACCGGGGCAGCAGCGAGCTCAGCTCGCTGACCGAGAAGCCCGCGGCGATGGAGGTGTTCTTCACCATCGCGATCAGCACGTTGCCCAGGGGCGGGACGACGGTCCGGAACGCCTGGGGGAGGACGACCTCACGGAGGGACTGCCCGAAGGTCAGGCCGAGCGCCCGCGCGGCCTCCGCCTGGCCGGCCGACACCGCGTTGATCCCCGAGCGCAGCGCCTCGCAGACGAAGGCGGCGGTGTAGAGACCGACCGACAGGACGGCCCCCGGGAAGAAGCCGATGACGAAGTCGATCTGCGGCAGCCCGAAGATGATGAAGAAGAAGACCACCGTGAGCGGCGTGTTGCGGAAGGTCTCGACGTAGAAGGTGGCCAGCCCGCGCAGCGGGGGGATCGGGCTGACGCGCATCGCGGCGAGGAGCGTGCCGAGCACCAGCGCGAGCAGGCCTGCCAGCAGCGACAGACCGAGGGTGGTCAGGAACGCATCGAGGAACAGGTCGGCGTTCTCGCGCACGAAGTCCACGGCGCCTCCTCTCCGGGTCGGGACGGCTGAGCGCCGCCGGGCGGGAGGTCCCGCCCGGCGGCGTCAGGGGATGCGCTCGGTCAGTAGCGGTCGATCGTGGGGGGCTCGGGAGCCGGCTCGCCGGTGATGGCGCCCGCGGTGCGGTCCCAGGCCGCAGCCCAGCTGCCGTCCTGGAAGGACTGCTCGAGGGTGTCGTTGATGTAGCCGCGGAAGTCGTCGTCGCCCTTCTTCAGGCCGATGCCGTACGGCTCCTGGGTGAAGGGGTTGCCCACCAGCTCGAAGGCGCCCTGGCCACCCTGCACCAGGCCGGTGAGGATGACGTTGTCGGTGGTCACCGCGTCGACCTGGCCGTTGCGCAGCGCGTCGGCGCACTTGGAGTACACGTCGAACAGCGTCAGCTGGGCCTCGGGGTAGTTGTCCCGGATGTTCTGGGCCGGGGTCGAGCCCTCGACCGAGCAGACCCGCTTGCCGGCGAGGTCGTCCGGGCCCTGGATGCCCAGCGGGTTGCCCGTGGCGACCATGATGTCCTGGCCGGCCACGTAGTACGGCCCGGCGAAGTCGATGAGCTGCTTGCGGGCGTCGTTGATCGTGTACGTCGCCACGACGATGTCGACGTCGCCGTTCTGGATGAACGACTCCCGGTTGGCCGACACCGTCTCCTTCCACTGGATGTCCTCGGGGGAGATCCCCAGCCCGCCGGCGACGATCTTGGCGACCTCGACGTCGAAACCCTCCGGCACGCCCTGCGGGTTGGCCAGGCCGAAGCCGGGCTGGTCGAACTTGGTGCCGATGGTGATCGTCCCGGCCTCGGCGAGGCGGGCCATCGTGCTCCCGGCCGGGAACTCGACGTCCTGGGCGACCTCGGGGGCGTTCGAGGTGGCCTCCTGGGCCTGCTGGCCGGCCTCGCTGGAGCAGCCGGCGAGCACGAGGCCCAGGGCCCCCAGGGTGGCGGCGTAGCGGGTGATGCGCATGTGCGTTCCTCTCTACCGGGCTCAGTGGGTGAGGATCTTCGCGAGGAAGTCCTTGGCCCGGTCCGACTGCGGGTTGGTGAAGAAGGTCTCGGGGTCGGAGGACTCGACGATCCGGCCGCCGTCCATGAACACGACCCGGTTGGCCGCCCGGCGGGCGAAGCCCATCTCGTGGGTGACGACGACCATCGTCATGCCGTCGCGGGCCAGCGAGGTCATGACGTCGAGGACCTCGTTGATCATCTCGGGGTCGAGGGCGGAGGTCGGCTCGTCGAACAGCATCACTTTGGGGTCCATCGCCAGGGCCCGCGCGATGGCGACCCGCTGCTGCTGCCCCCCGGACAGCTGTGCCGGGTACTTGTTCGCCTGCGCGCCCACCCCGACCCGGTCCAGCAGTTCGCGGGCGCGCCGCTCGGCCTCGCCCTTGTTCTGCTTGCGCACCTTGGTCGGGCCGAGGGTGACGTTCTCGAGGATCGTCTTGTGCGCGAAGAGGTTGAAGCTCTGGAACACCATGCCGACGTCGGCCCGCAGCCGGGCGAGCTCCCTGCCCTCCTCGGGCAGGCGCTGGCCGTCGATGCTGATCTCGCCGGAGTCGATGGGCTCCAGTCGGTTGATCGTCCGGCACAGCGTCGACTTGCCCGACCCGGACGGGCCGATGACGACGACCACCTCGCCACGGTCGATCGACAGGTCGATGTCCTGCAGGACGTGCAGCTCACCGAACCACTTGTCGACCCCGGACAGGCGGACGAGAGGCTCTCCGGCGGTACGGCTGGTCACCCGGGGAACCCTAGAGGCGGCGGACGACGCCATCCGCCTCCGGCGATCACGAAGGCGTAACGAAGCCCGGCCGTGTGAGGCGGGAGCCACCCGATCGGGTCGCCGTACCCTCGTTCCGACATGACGACCGACCTGCAGGCTGCCGGGCGGACCTACCGGGTCCGCACCTACGGCTGCCAGATGAACGTGCACGACTCCGAGCGGCTCTCCGGACTGCTGGAGGCCGCCGGCTACACCGCCGCGCCCGAGGGGGACGACGCCGACGTCGTCGTCCTCAACACCTGCGCGGTGCGGGAGAACGCCGACAACAGGCTCTACGGCAACCTCGGCCACCTCCGCCCGGTCAAGGACGCCCACCCCGGCATGCAGATCGCCGTCGGCGGCTGCCTGGCGCAGAAGGACCGCGGCGAGATCGTGCGCCGGGCCCCGTGGGTGGACGTCGTCTTCGGCACCCACAACGTCGGGTCGCTGCCGACGCTGCTGGAGCGGGCGCGGCACAACGCAGAGGCACAGGTCGAGATCGCCGAGGCCCTCGAGGTCTTCCCGTCGACGCTGCCGGCGAAGCGGGACTCCGCCTACTCCGGCTGGGTGTCGATCAGCGTCGGCTGCAACAACACCTGCACGTTCTGCATCGTCCCCGCGCTGCGCGGCAGGGAGAAGGACCGCCGTCCCGGCGAGATCCTGGCCGAGGTGCAGGCGCTGGTCGACCAGGGCGTGCTCGAGGTGACGCTGCTCGGGCAGAACGTCAACGCCTACGGCGTGGAGTTCCGCGACCGCGGCGCCTTCGCCGACCTGCTGCGCGCGACCGGCGCGATCGAGGGGCTGGAGCGGGTCCGGTTCACCAGCCCGCACCCGCGCGAGTTCACCGACGACGTCATCGAGGCCATGGCTCAGACGCCGGCCGTGTGCCACCAGCTGCACATGCCGCTGCAGAGCGGGTCGGACGACGTCCTGCGCCGGATGCGCCGCGGCTACCGTCAGGAGCGCTACCTGGGGATCATCGACCGGGTGCGGGCGGCGATGCCCGACGCGGCGATCACCACCGACGTCATCGTGGGTTTCCCCGGCGAGACCGAGGCCGACTTCGAGCAGACCCTCGAGGTGGTCCGCCAGGCGCGCTTCGCCAGCGCCTTCACCTTCCAGTACTCCAAGCGCCCGGGGACGCCGGCAGCCGAGATGGCCGGGCAGCTGCCCAAGGAGGTCGTGCAGGAGCGCTACCTGCGGCTGACCGCGCTGCAGGACGAGATCAGCTGGGTGGAGAACCGCGCCCAGGTCGGCCGGACCGTCGAACTGCTCGTCGCCGCGGGGGAGGGCAGCAAGGACGCCCGCACCGGACGCCTGTCGGGCCGGGCCCGCGACGGGCGGCTGGTGCACTTCGCCGGCCGCGAGGGGGTGCGGCCGGGCGACGTCGTGGAGACCGTGGTCACCGCGGCCGCGCCGCACCACCTGGTCGCCGACGGTCCGCTGGTGTCGCACCGGCGCACCCGCGCCGGCGACGCGCACGAGGCCGGCACCCGCCCCACCACCCCCGGCGTGCTGCTCGGCTTGCCGCAGGTCGGCGTCCCGGCCCCGCTGGCACCGGCCGGGGGCTGCGGCTAGCCCCGACTGGCCCCGTCCCGGGTCCCGCCCTGAGCGTGCGGAGGGTGGGGAGGACGGAGTCCTTCTTCAGCGGCGGGAGGCCGACCTCTCCGCCTCGGCCAGCCACTCCCGGCGGGTGGCCAGGTTCGCCTCGGCCTCGCTGATCCGGCGGGCGTCACCAGCCGCCTGCGCCTTGGCCAGCTGCTCCTCGGCCTTGGTGACGGCCTGCCGCATCGAGGTGACCATCGGGTTCTCCGGCGCCACCCGCGGGCGGGAGGAGTCGACGGCGCCGCGGATGCGCTGCTCGACGGCCTGCATGCGGTCCTCCAGCTGGCGCATCGCGCCGCGCGGCACGTGGCCGATGGCGTCGTAGCGCTCCTGCAGCTTGCGCAGCACGTTCTGCGCGGTGCGCAGGTCGGTGGACGGGTCGAGCTTCTCGGCCTCGGCGAGGATCTCCTCCTTGGCCTGCTGGTTGGCCAGCTGCTCGGCGTTGCGGGCCTTGTCCGACTCGGCGCGGGCGGTGAAGAAGACGTCCTGCGCGGCGCGGAACTGCTTCCACAGGTCGTCGTCGCCGTCGCGGCCGGTGCGCGGGACGGCCTTCCAGCGGTCCATCAGGGTGCGCATCGCGGCACTGGTCGGTCCCCACTCGGTGGACGTCGAGAGCCGCTGGGCCTCGGCGATCAGCTCCTGCTTGGCCGCCCGGGCCTCGCCGCGCTGGGCGTCGAGGGCGGCGAAGTGCGCCCCCCGGCGGCGACCGAAGGCGTCACGGGCGGCGGCGAACCGGCTCCACAGCGCCTCGTCGGTCTTGCGGTCGATGCCGCGGATGGTCTTCCACTCCTCGACGATGGCCTTGAGCCGGTCGCCGGCGGCCTTCCACGAGGTGGACTCCGCGGCGATCTGCTCGGCCTCGGCGGCCAGCGCCTCCTTGCGGGCGACCTGCGCGGCCCGGGCGGCGGCCTTCTCCGCCCGGGACTCGGCGGCCGCGGAGTCGGCGGTCCCGACCATGGCGCGGGCTCGGGCAGCCAGCCCGTCCAGGTCGCCGACGGCGGCGGCGGTGGGGATCGACTCGGCCAGCGCCTGCGCCTTGGCCTTCATCTCGCCGGGGTTGCCGGTGTGCGCCCGCAGCCGCGCCTCGAGCAGCGACACCTCCGTCGCGAGGTCGTCGTAGCGGCGGGCGTAGTGGGCCAGCCCCGTCGCCGGGTCGCCGGCCTGCCACGAGCCGACGGCGCGCTCGCCCTCGGCGGTGCGGACGTAGACCGTCCCGTCCTCGTCCACGCGGCCCCACTGCGCGGGGTCGGACGCGACGGCGGCGTCCGCGGGCGGCTGGGGGACGGCGGGGTGCGCTGCGGGGGCCTCGGCTGCGGGCACCTCGACTGCGGGCGCCTCGACTGCGGGCGCCTCGACTGCCGGGACCTCGACTGCCGGGACCTCGACTGCGGGGGTCTCGGGTGCAGGGGTCTCGGCTGCGGGCACCTCGGGTGCGGCGGCCTGCGGTGCAGGGCCCTCCGGTGCGGCCGGGTCGGCGGCCCCCGCGGTCGGGTCGGCGAGAGCGGCGTCGCCAGGGGTGGGCGCCGCCGCCGTCCCCACCTCGGGGGCGACCGCCTCGGATCCGGCCGTCCCGGGCTGGGACAGCTGCTGCGAGGGGTTTCCGGCGTTCTCCGTGCTCGACACGTGTCGGAGTGTCCCACGCCGCATCCGGGACACTGCTGCGGTGAGCTCAGTCCCGGCCGCCGTCGCCTTCTGCCCGTGCCCGCCGTTGCTGGTGCCGGCCGTGGCCGGGCGGGCCGCGGCGGACACCGCCGTCCTGCGGGCGGCCTGCGCGGCCGCGGTGGACGCGGCGCTGGCCGTCCGCCCCGAGGTGGTCGTGGTCGTCGGCGGGGAGGACGGCTGCGGGCGCTTCGGCGAGGGCGACGGCGGGGACCTGCGCGGCTACGGCGTCGACCTCGACGTCCCCTTCGCCGGCGAGGTGCGCCCGGGGAGCCGCCGCACTCCGCTGGCGCACACGATCGGCGCTTGGCTGCTGCACGAGGTGGGGTACGCCGGCCCCCGCCTCGGCGTCGGTCCCGACGACCTCGCCGACGCCCTCGGTGCCCTGCCGGGGCCGGTCGTGGTCCTGGCGGTGGGGGACGGCTCGGCGCGGCGGTCGCTCAAGGCGCCCGGCCACCTCGACCCGGCGGCGCAGCCGTTCGACGACGCCGTGGCCGCCGCCCTGGCCGCCGGGGACGCAGGCGCCCTGGCGGCGCTCGACCCCGCGGAGGGCGCCCGGCTGCTCGCCGCCGGCGTCCCCGTCTGGCGGGCGGTCGGCGCCGCCCTGGTCGGCCGTGCGGTGCGCGGGCGGCTGCACGCGCACGAGGTGCCCTTCGGCGTCGCCTACCTGGTGGCCGACTGGAGCGTGCGGTGACCGCTGCGCCGCCGGTGGTCGCGCTGGTGGGTCCCACCGCCACCGGCAAGACCGCTCTCGGGGTGGCGCTGGCGCACCGGCTGGGCGGCGAGGTGGTCAACGCCGACTCGATGCAGCTCTACCGCGGCATGGACATCGGCACCGCCAAGCCCGACGTCGCCGAGCGCGACGGCGTGCCGCACCACCTGCTCGACCTCTGGCACGTGCGGCAGGCGGCGTCGGTGGCCGAGTACCGGCGGCTGGCCCGCGCCGAGGTGGACCGGCTGCGCGCGGCGGGGGTGGTGCCGCTGCTGGTCGGCGGTTCCGGGCTGTACGTGCGCGCCGTCCTCGACGAGCTGGACCTCCCCGGGACCGACCCCGCCGTCCGCGCCCGGCTCGAGGCCGAGCTCGCCGAGGTGGGCCCGGCCCCGCTGCACGCCCGGCTGGCCGGGTTGGACCCGGCCGCCGCCGCGGCGGTGCTGCCCAGCAACGGACGGCGGATCGTGCGGGCGCTCGAGGTCGTCGAGATCACCGGCGGGCCGTTCCGCGCGACGCTGCCCGAGCCGCGGCCGCACTACCCGGCGGTCGTCGTCGGGCTGGACCGCGGGCCGGCCGAGCTCGACGAGCGGATCGCGCTGCGGGTTGACCGGATGTGGGCGGCGGGCTTGGTCGCGGAGGTGGAGGCGCTGGCCGCGGACGGGCTGCGCGAGGGGCCCACGGCGTCCCGGGCGCTGGGCTACGCCCAGGTGCTGGCCCAGCTCGACGGCACCCTCACCCCCGACGAGGCGCGCGAGCGCACGGTGTCGACCACCCGCCGCTTCGTGCGCCGCCAGCGCTCGTGGTTCCGCCGCGACCCGGCGACCTCCTGGCTGGACGCCGCCCGCCCCGACCTGGTGGAGGCCGCCCTCGGGGTGATCACCGCTCGTACCCTGGTCCGGTGAGTGCGCACCGGGTGCTGGTCGGACACGGCACGGAGAACGACTTCGTCGTCCTGCCCGACCCCGACGGCACCGGCTGGCCGGAGGACCGGCTGGACCCGGCGATGGTGCGGCGGCTGTGCGAGCGCCGCGCCGGTCTCGGCGGGGACGGTGTGCTGCGCGTCGTCCGCAGCGTGCACGTGCCCGACGCCCCGGCCGTGCTCGGGGAGGCGCTGGGGCGGTGCGAGTGGTTCATGGACCACCGCAACGCCGACGGCTCTACCGCCGAGATGTGCGGCAACGGCGTCCGACTGTTCCTGCACGTGCTCGTCAGCGAGGGCCTGGTCCAGCGGGACGCCTGCGCCGACGGCCTCTGGGTGGGCACCCGCGGCGGCCCGCGCCGGGTGGGGGCCGCGGCCGACGGCGGCTACTGGGTCGACATGGGGCCGGCCCGGCCCTTCGGCGCCGGCACCGCCGAGCTCGGGGACGTCGCGTTCCCCGGCCGCGCCGTCTCGATGGGCAACCCGCACCTGGCCTGCCTCACCGACGTCGACGTCGACACCCTGGATCTCACGACGGCGCCGGCGGTCGACGCACAGCTGTTCCCCGACGGCGTGAACGTCGAGTTCGTCAACGTCGTCGAGGCCGGCCGGCACGTGCGGCTGCGGGTGTCCGAGCGCGGGGTGGGGGAGACCCGGTCGTGCGGCACCGGGGCCTGCGCCGCGGCCTGGGCGGCCCTGGAGGCTGCCGGCGCGGCGACCGGCACGGTCACCGTCGACGTCCCCGGCGGCCGGCTGGGTGTGACCGTCGACGAGCGGACGACGGTGCTGTCCGGCCCCGCGGTCGTGGTGGCGGCCGGCGAGCTCACCGCGGAGTGGCTCCGGGCCGGGTGACCCCTGGTGACGTGCTGGAACGGCCCTCCTGCAGGGGCCCGTCGCGAGCTCGCGAGTGGCGGGGAGCAGGAGGGCCCTTTTCCTACCGCGTGTTCCCGGACTCCTCGGGTGAGTCGGGCATCATCGACTGCCCGGCGGTGCCCGGGCTGCCCTTCGGCTCCCCCTCGCCGGTGTCCTGGTCGGCGCCGCCGGACGCGTTGCCGAAGCCGCCGGACATCGGGTTGCGCGGCACGCTGAGGCCCTTGGGGTCCCGGCCCGGGTCGTCGAGCTCCTCGTTGGCTCCGGCGGCGCTGCTGCCCGTCTCGCTCATGTCGAGCCTCCTCGTGGTCTCGGTCGTCGCCCTCCGCCCTACCCGGTCGCAACCCGGCCACGCGTACCGGGATGGTCTGCCGCGGCCGCGGCGTTGTCCTGGTCGATGACAACTCGGATGCCCCAGGTGCTGGGGTCTGCCACGCTGGAGACGATGACGACACAGGAACGCGCCGTGCTCGCCGACGCCGAGGAGCGCACCCTCCGGGCCGCCCCGGCGCCCGCCGAGGAGGCGCCCCACCCCGACGCGGGATGGGACGAGCCGGACGACACGACCGGCTCCTACGCGCTCGAGGCGCGCGGTGCGCTGCGCCGCGTCGCCGGCCTGTCCACCGAGCTCGCCGACGTCACCGAGGTCGAGTACCGCCGGTTGCGCCTCGAGCGGGTCGTGCTGGTCGGGGTCTGGACCGAGGGCACCCAGGTCGACGCCGACCGCTCGCTCGCCGAGCTGGCCGCACTGGCCGAGACCGCGGGCTCGCAGGTCCTGGAGGCGGTGAGCCAGCGGCGCGACAAGCCCGACGCCGGCACCTACGTCGGGTCCGGCAAGGCCGCCGAGATCCGCGACATCGTCGCGGCCGCCGGCGCCGACACCGTGATCTGCGACGGCGAGCTGACCCCGGGCCAGCTCAACGCGCTGGAGAAGATCCTCAAGGTCAAGGTCGTCGACCGGACCGCGCTGATCCTCGACATCTTCGCCCAGCACGCCTCCAGCCGGGAGGGCAAGGCGCAGGTGGAGCTGGCGCAGATGCAGTACATGCTGCCGCGGCTGCGCGGCTGGGGTGAGTCGCTGTCCCGGCAGGCCGGTGGCCGGGTCGCCGGCGGTGGCGGCATCGGTACCCGCGGCCCCGGTGAGACCAAGATCGAGACCGACCGGCGGCGGATCCGCGCCCGGGTGAGCAAGCTGCGCCGGGAGATCGCCGGCATGGCGACCGCCCGAGCGACCCAGCGCTCGTCCCGCGGGCGCAACGCCGTCCCGAGCGTGGCGATCGCCGGGTACACCAACGCCGGCAAGTCCAGCCTGCTCAACCGGCTGACCGGCGCGGGCGTGCTGGTCGAGAACGCGCTGTTCGCGACCCTGGACCCGACGGTGCGCCGGGCGCAGTCCCCGGACGGCCGCGAGTACACGCTCACCGACACCGTCGGCTTCGTGCGGCACCTGCCGCACCAGCTGGTCGACGCGTTCCGCTCGACGCTGGAGGAGGTGGCCGCCGCCGACCTGCTCCTGCACGTCGTCGACGGCTCCGACCCCGACCCCCTGGGGCAGATCGAGGCGGTGCGCGTGGTCCTGGGGGAGATCGACGCGGCGGCCGTCCCGGAGCTCATCGTCGTCAACAAGGTGGACGCGATGAGCGAGGAGGACGTCCTCACCCTGCGCCGGGCCCTGCCCGGTGCGGTGTGGGTGTCGGCCCGCACGGGCACCGGCATCGAGCAGCTGCGCGAGCTCGTGGCCGCCCGGCTGCCGCACCCCGACGTCGAGGTCGACGTGCTGGTGCCCTACGAGCGCGGCGACCTGGTGGCCCGGGTGCACCGGGACGGCGAGGTGCTGACGGAGACCCACGAGGCCGGGGGCACCCGGCTCAGCGCCCGCGTGGACGGCGGTCTGGCCGCCGCTCTCGAGGAGTTCGCGGCGCCGGTCGCCTGACACGTCCTCCGGTCGAGCGAGGTCACGGTCAGGTCACGGGCCGGTACCGTGGCCGGCGTGACCAGCAGCGTGGTGCGGCGGCGTCCCGGGGCCTCCCCGCCGGACGCCGCCGACGCCGACGTCCCCGTCGGCCGGCCGCCGCGGTGGCTCCTGGGAGCCGCCCTCGTGGTCACCGTCGTGGTCACCGTCGACCTGCTCACCCGGGGCGTGCTGGAGCGGATGGACCTGCGGGTCTCCGAGGTGGTCAGTGCCTGGGACCTCAAGGACTCGGCCGTCTACTGGCCGGTGTGGGCGGTGACCCAGCTCGGCGGCCGCGGCTTCATCCTGATCGTCCTGGCCGGCCTGGTCGGCTACCTCGGGTGGCGGTTCCGCACCGTCGTCCCGCTCGTGCGGGTGCTGCTGGCGCTGGTGCTGCTCACCCTCGTCGTGTACTCGTTCAAGTACGGGGCCGGCCGGACGGCACCGGCCTACCCCGGGTCGTTCTTCCACCGGGACGGCGCCTCCTACCCCTCCGGGCACGTCGCCAACGCCGTGCTCATGTGGGGGATCGCCCGCTGGCAGGTGGTGCAGTACCGACTCGCGGCGTGGGTGCAGCAGACCGCCCGGGTGCTGAGCGTCGCCGGCCCGGTGGCCACCGGGGTGGCCATGGTCTCCCTGGACTTCCACTGGGTCACCGACGCCGTGGTCGGTGCGGCCGTCGGCATCCTGCTGCTGGGCGTGGTTCACCTGCTCGACGCCGTCCTGGTGTCACGCTGGGTCGGTGCCCGAGCCGGCCGGTCGTCCGCGTAGCGGAGCCAGAGGGCGCCGTCTGGCGACCGGGACCGGTCTCGCACTGACGCTCGCCCTCGGCCCCGCCCTGCCCGCGTCCGCCGCACCGGTCGATCCGGCCGCACCCACGACGCGCTGCCAGCTCACCGACCCCCGCCTGCCCGAGGTCTCCGGTCTGGTCGAGGTGGGCGACCGGATGCTGGTGCACAACGACGGCGGCGACTCCCTCGACGTCTACGTGCTGGACGGGACCTGCGCGGTGGTCACCGTGCGCTCCGCGGCGGTGGACCCCTACGACCCCGAGGACATGGCGCTGGCCGCCGACGGGACCGTCTGGCTCGCCGACACCGGCGACAACAACGGCACCCGGACGACGGTCGCGCTGCTGGCCCTGCACGCCGACGGCAGCAGCTCGGTCTACCGGCTGGCGTACCCCGACGGCCCACGGGACGTCGAGGCGCTGCTGCTCGCCCCCGACGGGACGCCGTACCTGGTGACCAAGGAGGTGCTGGGCGCCAGCGAGGTGTACCGGCCGGTGTCGGCGCTCGTGGAGGACGGCACGGTCGGCCTCACCGAGGTCGGCGGGGTGGAGTTCGTGCTGACCGGGACGACGGGTGGTCCGGTCGGCCGCGCGGGCCAGCTGATGGTCACCGGCGGCGCGGTCTCGGTCGACGAGCGCTGGATCGCGCTGCGCACCTACACCGATGCCTACGTCTGGCCGCTGACCGGCTCGGACGTGGCCACTGCGCTGGCGGGTGAGCCGCGGCGGGTCGCGCTGCCCGAGGCGGCCCAGGGCGAGGCGATCAGCTTCACCGGGGACTCCGCGGCGCTCGTCGTGGCGGGGGAGGGGCTGGGGAGCGACGTCACGGTGGTGCCGCTGCCCGCCGCGGCGGCGCCCTCGTCGGCCGCCGCGGACGGCACGGTCTCCGGCCTGCTGTCCGGCGACGGCGGCCCACCTCCGGTGGCCGCGGCGCTGGCTGCCGCGGTCGTGGCCGGCGTGCTCGTCTGGCTCGGGGCCAAGCTGCTGCGCCGGCGCGACTGACGTCCCGGTGGGTCGCCCGGCCGCCGGCGCGGCCGTTCCGGCGCCGGCAGGACCGGCTCAGACCCGGCGGAGCACCGTGACGACGCGGCCGAGCACGGTGGCGTCGTCCCCCGGGATGGGCTCGTACGCGGGGTTGTGCGGCAGCAGCCACACGTGCCCGTCGCGCCGCTTGTAGGTCTTCACGGTCGCCTCGCCGTCGATCATGGCGGCGACGATCTCGCCGTTCTCGGCGGTCGGCTGCTGGCGCACCACGACCCAGTCGCCGTCGCAGATGGCCGCCTCGACCATCGAGTCACCGGTGACCTTGAGCATGAACAGCGTGCCCTCGCCGACCAGCTCGCGGGGGAGCGGGAAGACGTCCTCGACCGCCTGCTCGGCCAGCACGGGGCCACCGGCGGCGATCCGGCCGACGAGCGGGACGTAGGTCGGGGCAGGGGTCTCGTCGGCGCCGGCGGCGGGCACCACCGCCGGTGCGGGCGCGCCGGGGGTGTCGCCGGGCAGGCGGACGTCGAGGGCGCGCGGGCGGTTGGGGTCGCGGCGCAGCCAGCCCTTCTTCTGCAGCACGCTGAGCTGGTGGGCCACCGACGAGGCCGACGACAGCCCCACGGCCTCGCCGATCTCGCGCACCGAGGGCGGGTAGCCGCGCCGCTCGATCGAGTCGCGGATCACCTCGAGGACCCGCCGCTGCCGCTGGGTGAGCCCGTCGCCGCTCTCCCCCCGATCGGGGAAGGTGCGCACCGACGCCGTCTCGGCCCGCTCCGGTGCGGCGGTCCGGCTCCCGGACGTGCGCCGCGACGAGCCACCTCCACCCCGGACACCGCCGCCCGACGTCCCGCTCGTGCCCGCCACGTCTCCTCCTCGCCGGCCGCGTCGCCACGGCCCTGTCGTCCTGCGCCCGCCCGGGGGAGCCGGACCGGGCCGGCTCCGCTCCGTGGGACCGCTGCCGGCTCCGGCCCCGCCGGCGCCCTCGCGGCGACGGGGCGGGTGCTGCTACGGACCGTAGCGCCTCGGAGCCGGGAGTTCAAACGTGTGTTCGAAACCGGCGTGCGGTGTCGGGTCGACCCGGTCGGTGGGATGCGGTAGACATCGTACGGGTGTTCGATCGAACGTGCGTTCGATCGCCCTTGGTCGATGGAGGAGGAGAGGTCATGGCGAGCGTGCGGCAGGCCGTGCTGGAGTTCGACGCGGTGGTCCAGGTCCCGTGGCGTCCGCTGCTCGGGTCGGTGGACGGTCGTGCAGCAGCCGGGTCGGGGCGCCCTGCCCGGCCGGTGGCCGGGCGCGTTCCGCAGACGCCTGCCGCGCCGGGTCTGACGGGGACCGGTCCGCGCGTGGCTGGTCACCTGCGGCCGGTGCCCGACCGCCCGGCGGGCCCGGAGCCGCGTACCGCGGACCCCGCTCCCCCGGGCCGGGGTGCCGGCCGGGCTCCCGCTCGCCGTGAGCCGACGTCCTCGGGTGGCCGTCCCGCCGCGTCGGGCCCGGTGCCGGCCCGTGCGGTGCGCGAGGGGTGCGCCACCCTGGAGCGGGCCGCGGGCCCCCGGCTGCGCCTGACCCGCCGGGGGCGTCGGCTGGCGCTCGCCGTGGCCCTCGGCGCCGCGGTCGCGCTGGGTCTGGTCGTCGCCCCGCTCGTGGAGGGTGCGGGCGACGGTGGACTGCGGCTGGCCGGGGACCGGAGCGTGGTCGTGGAACCCGGCGACACGGTGTGGTCGATCGCCGGGGAAGTCGCCGGTGCCGACCAGGACGTGCGCACGGTGGTCGACGCCATCGAGGAGCTCAACGACCTCGAGGGTGCGGCCCTGGTCCCCGGCCAGGTCCTCGAGCTGCCCTGAGGTGCTCGGTCGCTCGCCGTGGGGTGGGGGGCGGTCGAGGAGCGACAAGAGGTGCCGGTCATGTTCGTCAACCCGTCGTGCCGAGTCGCTGACACCGCGTGGCCGGCAGCCCCTTTACGGTCAGCTCCGTGTCAGCGATCTCAGGCAACCGGGCCGCCGTCTTCACGCAGCAGTCGCAGCGCTGCGAGGTGTTGGTCGAGGGCGCCTGGTGGCCGGGTTCGCTGCTGGGGTGGCGGCACGACGGGCAGGGCGCCTGCGAGATGTGGGTGCGGGTGACCGTGGCCGGCGTCGACCGGGAGACCTGGACCGACCTGGCCGGGGTGCGCCTGCCGGAGACCCGGCCGGCGCCGGTGCTGGTGCCGGACAGCGGCATCGACCCCTTCGCGGGCCTCGGCGAGGGGATGCTGCCGGGCGCCTCGCTCGCTCCGCTGCTGTCGCTGAGCGAGGCCGCCGCCCGTGAGCAGCAGGTGGCGGGCGTCCTCTCCGCGTCGGCCCCGGCCGACGGCCGACGTCGCCGCCGCCACGGCGGCGACGTCACCGCCGAGCAGCCCGCCGTCCCCGCGGGCGCGGCCGCCGGCCGGCACCGGGTCGGGCGTCACCGGGCAGCAGACGCGGCGGAACAGCCGGAGGAGGCGTCGGGCCCGGAGCTGGGTGACGCCACGGTGCTCATGCCTCGCGCGATCGAGGCCGACTGCCTGACCCGCCCCCTGCGGCTCGGCGACCGCGTCTCCCGTCCCCGCCCCGGGCGGCCCGGCGAGGCCCTCCGCGCCTGAGCCGGGACCCGCCTCCGGCTCTCGCAGGACATGGCGCGGTCGGCTCGGCGTCCCCACGTCCGGCCCGGGACACCGGCTCCGGCCGCTCCGGCCGCCGCACTACACCTGCCCGGCGCGTCCCGCGACCGCTGCGGCGCGCTCCCCGGCGTGTTCTCCGGCGTGTTCCCGGGGCGGGTGTGACGCGTGGGTGCGGGTGGTCACGAAGTCGTCTCGGCGGACGACGCGCGAGGCGTTCGGCTTGCAGATCTAGTGGGGCCGGACCTAGGGTTCCCCTACATCTAGTAGTTGCACCGATGTGAGTCCGTCCACAGGCCGTCCTCAGACCCTCCCCACGACGTCCACGAGATGTCCCCAGGGAGGTCCACAGCCGGCCTCCGGTCCCGTCGCCCCGGCCGCTCCCGCGGTCGCCGCCGGCGCCCCGGGCGGACCCGCGCCGGAGCGCGTCGCGAGGGGAGGGGATCGGCCGTGCGCTGTCCCTTCTGCCACAACCCCGACAGCCGCGTCATCGACTCGCGCGAGGCCGACGAGGGGGCGACCACCCGTCGTCGCCGGTCGTGCCCCGCGTGCGGGCGGCGCTTCACCACGGTGGAGGAGGCCGTCCTCGCCGTCGTCAAGCGCAGCGGCGTGAGCGAGCCGTTCAACCGGAGCAAGGTGGTGGCCGGTGTCCGTCGCGCCTGCCAGGGGCGGCCGGTGGACGAGGACCAGCTGCAGCAGCTCGCCCAGCAGGTCGAGGACGCCATCCGGGCCACCGGCGCGGCGGAGGTCCCCAGCCATGAGGTGGGGCTGGCCATCCTCCGGCCGCTGCGGGAGCTGGACGAGGTCGCGTACCTGCGCTTCGCGAGCGTCTACCGCGCCTTCACCTCGCTCGAGGACTTCGAGAAGGAGATCACCGAGCTGCGGGCCCGGCACATCGCTGCCGGCACCCCGCCGCTGCCTGGCATGCAGGACCCGCCGGCGCGCCGGCGGGGTGGTGGGCGCAGCCAGGCCGCCTCTGCCGGCGCCTGAGAAACGTCAGCACCACCCGATAAGAAGAGGGCGGCTCTCTTCCCCAGCCGCCGAAACGCCCACAACACAGGGAGAGCTCCGTGACCGAGACCGAGGATCGCTTGTCGGGCCGTACGCGTCGCGCCGCCAAGGCGCCGACCAGGGGGAAGGGCCTGAAGGTCAAGCGTGTCTTCACCACCGCCGGGGTGCACCCGTACGACGAGGTGACCTGGGAGCGTCGTGACGTCGTCATGACCAACTGGCGGGACGGCTCGATCAACTTCGAGCAGCGCGGCGTGGAGTTCCCCGCCGAGTGGAGCATCAACGCCACCAACATCGTCACCACGAAGTACTTCCGCGGCGCCGTCGGCACCCCGCAGCGCGAGACCAGCCTGCGCCAGCTCATCGACCGGGTGGTGCTGACCTACGGCCAGGCCGGCCGCGAGCACGGCTACTTCGCCAGCGAGGGCGACGCCGAGATCTTCGAGCACGAGCTGGCCTGGATGCTGCTGCACCAGTACTTCAGCTTCAACTC
>DASQXT010000373.1:0-2410 GCA_035639575.1 Geodermatophilus sp. | reverse complement strand
ACGCGACGTGCAGCCAGGCTCGTGCGGCCTCCGTGGCGAGGCCCCGGCCCTGCGCGTGCCGGGCGAGGACGAAGCCCGGCTCGACCTCGTCCCACTGCGGCCAGGGGTGCAGCCCGGCCCGGCCGAGGAAGGTCCCGGTCCCGCGGTCGAGGAGCGCACTCTGGCCGAGGCCGTGCACCCGCCAGATCGCCTCGATCCGGGCCACCTGGGCTGCTGTGCCCGCGGCGTCCAGGGCCGCTCCGCCGATGTACCGGGCCACGTCCGGGTCGGCGTGAACCGCGGCCAGTGCCTCGGTGTGCTGACCGGAGAGGGGTGGCATGAGCAGCCGCTCGGTCTCCAGGTACACGGGCGGACGGTAGTCGGGAGCGGACGTCGGCGGACCGTGTCAAGGCCTCGGCCACATCTGTGGACGGGCCCCTGAGCTGGGGATTCGTGTGGTCGACCGGCCTTCGGTCGGCTAGACTTCGAACGCCTGATCGATCCGGTGGGAGGTGTCGTGGGGCAGCTGATGACCGCGCTCGACGCTCTGGCCGCCGAGGACCTGTCGCCGCTGTTCGGCCCGGCGCTGCTGGACCGGCTGCGCCCGTTGCTGGCGGCGCAGAACCGGATCGCCGCCGAGGTCGCCCGCACGGTCCGCGAATGCGAGGTGTCCGGTGCCGCCGAGGTCGACGGGCTGAAGACCATGGCCTCCTGGCTGCGCGGACACGCACACCTGTCCGTCGCGGCGGCCGCTGAGTTGGTCCGGTCCGGGCGTGCGCTGGAGCATCTACCGGCGCTGGGGGTCGCGTTCGCGGCCGGGGAGGTGACCGCCGACCAGGTCGCCGCAGTGGCTCCCATCGCGCGTGACGAGCACCGGGTCACCGCAGCGGAACAGGATGTGGACCTGTCCGAGATCGACGCCGCGCTGACGACGATCGCCGCCTCGCAGCCGCACCAGGTGCTCAGGCAGGCGGTGGACCGCTATCTGGCGATGCTCGATCAAGACGGCCCCGAGCCCGATCCCACCGAGGGGCGGCGGCTCGCCCTCAGCAAGCACGCCGACGGCAGCATCTCCGGCCGGTTCGACCTCGACGCGGTGGGCGGAGAAAGGCTCCGGGCTGCACTGGAGTCGGTGGTGCAGGCCGGTCGGTGCGCCGGGGACGAGCGGACCCGTCACCAGCAGCTGGCCGATGCGCTGGTGCAGCTGTGCGACAACCAGCTGGCCGCCGGCTGCCTGCCGACCCTGCGTGGGCACAAGCCGCAGGTCATCGTCACGGTCAGCGTCGAGGACCTGGCCGACCCGGCCACCGGCCAGGGTGCAGCCGAGACCGGGTCCGGCGCCACCATCTCCGCGGCCCGGGCGCGCTGGTTGGCCTGCGACGGGCAGGTCACCCGGATCGTCATGGGCCCCGACGGGATGCCACTGGACTACGGCCGCAGCCTGCGCCAGGTCCCACCCCACGTCCGCCGCGCCGCCGAGGTCCGCGACGGTGGGTGCGTGTTCGCCGGTTGCGGGGCCCCGACGTCGTGGTGCGACGTCCACCACCTGCTCGAGTGGATCAACGGCGGAGAGACGAACCTGGAGAACTCCGCGCTGCTGTGCGAGCGGCACTCTCACGTTGGTCCACCACGGCTTCCGGGTCGAACGACAAGCCGACGGGCGATGGCGCACCCGGCGACCCGACGGCAGCGAGATCCTGACCGGACCGCAGCGCACCGGACCACCCCTGGTCACCGCCGCCTGAGCCGACGGTGCAGCGGTCAGAGGTGCCGGGTCCTTCACACCAGCACGCCTGCGACCTCCGAGCGGGGAGTCCACCCGTTGACCATGCCGTTGTCGCCGACGATCAGCACACGCGCGTCCTCTTCGGCGGCCACCCGGTGCAACCACCACCGGTCGGGCATGCGGACGAGCACCACATGCCCCAACAGCGATTGCGCCACCTCAGGCGGACGCAGGCGTACCGGCTGCACGACTCGCACTGCCGGGCGCATCGAGGTGCCGATCGCGGTGAACCACTCGTCGGTGGCGCCAGAGCGGAGACGGGCGGCGACCGCGGCCATGGTCCGCTGTGAGGCCAGTCGGAGACCGTGCACCTGCGCATCGTGCACCGCGGCCCCGTGCGACACGACCACGTGATGTGAGCAGGGCGAGGGTGACTGTCGAGACCTTCCCCGGTTCCACGTGGAACCGGGGAATCCGGCGGACGGGCATCGCAGGCGGTACCTACAGTGCGTGCCGTGCGGGGGCTGGGGGAGGCGGTGCTGCCCGCCCGGGTGTCGTGAGCGAGTGGGGCCGGCAGGATCCCGCGAGGAACGACGAGGGGCTCGGCGCGGGAGGGGAACGGCACCTGGTCGCGGTGTGGTCCGGAGGCCACGGTGTCGTCGTACGGTGCCGTCATGGGCGTCACGCACGAGGTCACCAACCAGG
>DASQXT010000372.1:0-6539 GCA_035639575.1 Geodermatophilus sp. | reverse complement strand
GAGCCGGGGGTCCCGGGATCCGCACGCGGAACCCGGCGGGGGTCCTCGCTCAGAGGTCGCGGCGGGAGAAGGCGAGCGCGGCCAGCCCCCACACCATGGCCACCCAGACGACCGTCCACGCCAGGTAGGCCACGGTGAGCGGGGCCTCGCTGAGGAAGGGGAAGCCCTGCAGCTCCACGCCGAACTGGGCGAGCGCGGACGGGTCCTGCAGCGAGTGCATGGCACCGCGCCACAGCCCGTCGGTGGGCAGCACGATGCGCGACACCGTGCCGACCCGGGCCACACCGTCGTTGCCGAGCGCCTGCCCGATGCCGCCGACGACGCCGGCGATCCAGGTCGCGCCGAACAGCCCGACGGCCACCACGCCGGACGCCATGGGTGACACGACGGTCGACAGCAGCAGGCCCAGCGTCAGCAGCACCGTGGTCTGCCCGGCCAGCAGCGCCAGTGCACCCACGACGTCCGGCGGCCAGTAGCCGACGGTCAGCTGGACGACCAGGCACTGCGCCAGGCCGGCCAGGACGACGAAGCCGCTGCCGAAGACCACCAGCCCCAGCCACTTGCCGAGCAGCACCGTGGAGCGTCGCACCGGCCGGGCCAGCATCGTCAGGGCGATGCCGCTCTCCACCTCGCCGGAGAGCGTGGGGCCCGCGAGGAACGCCGTCCCCAGGGCCGCGATCAGGCTCATCCCGAACATGACGAGGTTGAGCAGCTGAGAGGCCACCAGCCGGGCCTGGCCGCTGGTCAGCGTCCCCAGGTCGGTCTGGACGCCGGCCAGCCGCGAGAAGCCCCAGGCGGACAGCCCCAGCAGCGCGGCGGTGAGGGCGGCCAGCGCCCACAGCACCCGCCGCCGCGACGCCTCCCGCAGGGTGAGCCCGGCGATCGTGAGCACGGTCCGGGCGGTCACGACCGGTCCCCGGAGCCGGCCCGCAGGATGCCCAGCAGGCGCTCCTCCAGGCTGATCCGCGCGGGCTCCACCGCGTGCACCCGCACGCCGAGGGCGACCAGGTCGGCCACCAGGTCCGGCACGGTCGTCCCGTCGTCCTCGGCCGACAGCCCGACGGTGAACCACCCGCCCTCGCGCTCGACCGGCCCGGCCGCGGCCAGCCGCGCCTGCCCCTCGGGACCGACCGAGCCCAGGTGCAGCCGCACCTCGCGACGGCCCAGCAGCTCGGCCAGGGTGCCGGAGGCGGCGACGGTGCCGCGGTCGAGGACGACCACCCGGTCGCACACCCGCTCCACCTCGCCGATGAGGTGGGAGTTCAGCAGCACCGCCACGCCGCGCTCCCGCAGCGAGAGCACCACGTCGCGGACGTCGGCCCGCCCCAGCGGGTCCAGGGCGCTGGTCGGCTCGTCGAGCACCACCAGCTCGGGGCGGGCCACCAGCGCCACGGCCAGGCCCAGCCGCTGCTGCATGCCCTTGGAGAAGCCCCCGACCCGGTCCCCGGCACGGGCGGCCAGCCCGACCAGCTCCAGGCAGCCGTGCCGCTCGTCCCCGGGGACGTCGGCGCCGGCCAGCCGGACGTGCAGCTCGAGCACCTCGGCCGCGGTCAGCCAGGGCTGGTAGCGGAACAGCTCGGGCAGGTAGCCCACCCGCGCGCGGGCGGCCGGGTCGCTGCCGGGCCGGCCCAGCACCATCACCTCGCCGGCGTCGGGCCGGACCAGCCCCAGCAGCACCTTGATGACCGTGGTCTTGCCCGCTCCGTTGGGCCCGAGCAGGCCGACCACCTCACCGCGGCCCACCGACAGCGAGACGCCGTCGACCGCGGTGCGCCGTCCGTACCGCTTGCGCAGGCCGTCGCACCACAGCGCCGGGGACGGCGGCAGGTCGCGGACCAGCTGCGCCGCGGCCCGGACGGCGGGGTCGCCGGGGCCGGCGACCGCGGGTGCGTCGGCCGGGCTCACCCCAGGGCCCCGGCGACGTCGAGCACCTCGTCGGGGCCGAGCGCGCCGCCGACCAGGGTGACGACGCCGTCCTCGACCCAGACCACGGCCGCCAGTGCCTGGTCGCGGGACTCGAGCACGGTGGCGGGCAGCCCGTGGACCTCCGCCTGCGAGGTCTCCACCAGGTCCTTCGGCACCAGGATCGGCAGGGTCGAGCCGTCGGCGGTGAAGGTCCGCAGCTGGGCCGCCACGTCGTCGGGCAGGCCCGGCAGCGAGAGCAGGAAGTCGCGGACGGTCTCGAACGGGACACCGGAGGAGGACGCCGAGGGCGCCACCGCGCGGCCGACCACGAGCGTGGGCATCCCGGAGGCCTGCGTCCAGACCTCCGCCACCCCCGGACCGGCGGTGAGCCGCACCTGGCTGCCGTCGAGACCCGACGGCACGGGCGGCAGGGGCTCCCCGGTCGTCGCCGCGGCCTCGGCGGCCTTGGCGGCGGAGAAGGTGAAGACGCCGCTCAGCTCGCCGACCACCTGGTACGTCGGCTCGCCCTCCACGCCCTCGGGCAGGGCGGTCACCTCGGGGACGTCCAACCCGCTCTCGGCGCGGGCGGTCGCGGCGTCGGGCACCGCGTGCGGGCCGTCGTCCCCGGTCAGCTCGACGTCGCCGTAGGCGGTCAGGTCGGGCAGCGCCACGAGGTCGGCGGTGCTGACCTCGAGCGGGGCGACCTGCTCGGTGCGGAAGATCGGCAGCCAGTCGTTCGCCGCGGCGACACCGGCGCCGGAGAGGACGACGACGAAGGCGAGCACGGCCGCGGCCGGGCGGTGCAGCCACCCGCGCCGGCGGGCCGGCGCGGGTGCGGGCGTCGCGGCCCGGGCGGGCAGCGCGGACGACAGCCGCTGCCACGCGGCCGCGGGGTCGGGGTGCGCGGCGCCGTCGGAGCGCAGCGCGGCGCCCACGGCCGCGGCGTCCTCCCGCACGGCGGCCAGGCCCGCGAGGCAGACGGGGCAGTCGGCGACGTGCTGCCGGTCGGCGTCGGGGACCCCGGCCGGCTCGTCGACCAGGCGGCGCAGCACGCCCTCAGTCGGATGACGCATGGTGGTCCAGCTCCTTCCGCAGCGCGGACTCGGCGCGCCGCACGGTCGTGCCGACGCTCCCGGGGGACAGGTCGAGGGCCGCCGCGACGTCGGCGTAGCCCATGCCGCTGTGCCGCAGCACGAGGGCCACGGCCTGCTTGCGGGGCAGCCGGGCGAGCGCGGCCCGCACCCGGCGGCGTTCCTCGAGGATCACGACGGCGTCGGCCACGTCGGGCGCGACGGCGTCGTCCGCCGCGGCGGCGGTCTCCTCGCGGGACGCGCGGCGGCGTCCCGAGCGGAGCAGGTTCAGCGCGGTGTGGGCCGCGGCGACCGACAGCCAGCCGCGGGCCTCGCCGGCGGGTACCGACGAGCGGGCGAAGGACAGGAACACGTCCTGCGCGACGTCCTCGGCGGAGTCCCGCGACCCGAGCACCCGGGCGGCCACGCCGACGACCCGCGGGTACTCCGCACGGAACACCTCGCCGAGGTCGGCGCGCACGGGCCCGGAGGCCGCTCGCGGCACCGCTCCGCCGTCGGTCCCCCCGACCCGGCCCGTCGCACCCCCGTGGGCCGCGCCCGGGAGGGCCAGGACGCCCTCGGGGCGCGCGTGTCGAACGAGCTCCATGTCCCTACAGCACCGCCCGGGGCCGAGATGTGACATCCGCCCGAGGATGCCTGCCCGTGGCCCCCTGTAGGGCCCCGCGCGAGCCTGGTGACGTACTGGAACGGCCACCCTTCAGGGGCCCGCGCCGAGCCTGCGAGGCGTGGGGGGAAGGGTGGTCCTTCGTCAGGTCCGTCCGGCGGGCTGCCCGGTCGCGTCGACGTAGCGGCCGCGCAGCCGCACCAGCGGAGCGCCGCCCGGGGCCAGCACGGGGACGGCGGTGACCTCCAGCAGCGCCAGCACGTGGTCACCGGCCTCGACCAGCCGCTCCAGCCGGCAGTCCAGGGCGGCCAGACCACCCTCGAGCAGGATCGCCCCGCTCTCCTCGGCCCGCCGCCAGGGCACCGACTCGAGCAGGTGGCGGGCGCTGGGCCGCCCGGCCGAGGAGAACCGGCTGGCCACGATGGCGTGCTCGGCGGCCAGCACGGTCAGCCCGCAGCTGCCCACCTCCTCGAGCACCTCGGCCGGGTAGCCGCCCGCGGAGAGGCCGACGGCGACCAGCGGCGGCTGCGCCGACACGCTCATCACCGAGGAGACCGTGGTGCCGACGTCGTCGATGTCGTCGCGGACGGTCAGCAGGCACACCCCGGCGGCGTACTGGCGCAGGGCCTCGGCGAACGTGGCGGGGTCGACCGGCATGGCGGCCAGTCGACCACACCCCTGCGGCCCGGGAGCATGGACGCCGTGGATGCCTCGCCGACCACCCGCATCGGGCTGGTCCTGCACCCGCGGCGGACGCCCGCCTCGGCCGTGGCGCGCATCGCCGCCTGGACCGTGACGCACGGCGTCGAGCTGGTCGCCACCGCCGGGGACGTCGCCCGGGTGGACGTCGCCGGCGTGACCGCGGTCCCGCCCGAGGAGCTGGCCGGGACGTGCGACGGCCTGATCGCACTCGGCGGCGACGGCACCCTGCTCGGCGCGATGCGGACGGTGGTGCAGCGGCCGGTGCCGGTGCTCGGCGTGAACCTCGGCCGGCTGGGCTTCCTCGCCGAGGTCGAGGGTCCCGAGCTCGACGCCGCGCTGGAGGCCTTGGCCGAGGGACGCGCCCGCACCGAGTCGCGCCCCTGCCTGGTGCTGCGCTCCGGGGAGCGGGAGCAGGTCGCGTTCAACGACGTCGTCCTGGCGCGGGTCCCCGGTGCCGGGATGGTCGAGGCGACGCTGTCGGTCGCCGGGCAGCCCCACGGGCACTACCGCTGCGACGCGCTGATCCTGGCCAGCCCGATGGGCTCCACCGCGTACAGCTACGCGGCCGGCGGCCCGGTGGTCAGCCCGTCGGTGGCCGGGGTGCTGGTGACCCCGTCGGCGCCGGCGGCCGGGATCGCCCGCAGCCTGGTGGTCGGGCCGGCCGAGTCACTGACCCTGCAGCTCACCGCCGGGCACCCCGCGGTGGAGCTCGACGGCGTCCTCACCGGCGAGCTGGGGCCGGGTGCGGTCCTGGAGGTCTCGCTGCGCCCGGACGCCGGCCGGCTGGTGCGCATCGACGGCTCCCGTGCCGCCGCCCGCAGCCGGGTCAAGCTCTCGCTGGTCGACCTGCCGGTGCTGCCCCACGAGCTGGTCGAGCTGCTGCCCGACGACGTCCGCCGCCGGCTGGACGCAGACGCCCCACCAGATCCGGGCTGAGCCGACTGCCCTGCACGGCGCGCACCGGCCGGGGACGATGACCCGGTGAGCGACGCGGAGACCCGTGAGTTCGACGTGGTGGTCCTCGGCGGCGGGCCGACGGGGGAGAACGTCGCCGACGTCGTCGTCCGCGGCGGGCTGACCGCGGTGCTGGTCGAGTCCGAGCTGGTCGGCGGGGAGTGCTCGTACTGGGCGTGCATGCCCAGCAAGGCGCTGCTGCGCGGCTCCGAGGCGCTGGCCGCCGCCCGCGCCGTGGACGGCGCCCGTCAGGCGGTCACCGGCGAGCAGGACGTCGCGGCGACCCTGGCCCGCCGCGACTCCTTCGCCTCGCACTGGGACGACGCCGGCCAGGAGAAGTGGGTGCGCGGCGCCGGCATCGAGCTGGTCCGCGGGGTCGGCCGGCTCGACGGCGAGCGCGCCGTCCTCGTGACCGGCCCGGACGGCGGGACGGTGCGGCTCACCGCCCGCGCCGCGGTCGCCGTCTGCACCGGGTCGGCGGCCGTGGTGCCGCCGATCGACGGGCTGCGCGACGTCGACCCGTGGACGTCGCGGGAGGCGACCAGCGCGAAGCGGGTGCCCGGTCGGCTGCTGGTCGTCGGCGGGGGCTACGTCGGCTGCGAGATGGCGACGGCCTGGGCGGCGCTCGGGGCGCAGGTCACCGTGCTGCAGCGCGGGGAGCGGCTGCTGGCCGGGCTGGAGCCCGAGGCCGGGGACGCCGTGGCCGCGTCGCTGCGCGACCTCGGCGTCGACGTCCGGCTCGGCACGGAGGTGAGCGCGGCCCGCCGCGAGGACGGCGAGGTGGTCCTGACCACGAGCGACGGCGAGCTGCGCGGGGACGAGGTGCTCGTCGCGACCGGACGCCGGGCGCGCACCGACGACCTCGGCGTCGACACGGTCGGGCTGGAGCCGGGGCGCTCCCTCGACGTCGACGACACGCTGCAGGTGCGGGGCGTCCCGTGGCTGTACGGCGTCGGCGACGTCAACGGCCGCCGTCAGCTCACCCACATGGGCAAGTACCAGGCGCGGCAGGCCGGCGCGGCGATCGTGGCCCGCGCTCAGGGCGGGCACGCCTCGGACGCCGACTGGGCGCCCACCGCGGCCACCGCCGACCGGCTGGCCACGCCGTCGGTGGTCTTCACCGATCCGCAGGTGGCCGCCGTCGGGCTGACCCGCGCCCGCGCGCAGGCGGACGGTGTGCCGCACCGGGTGGTCACCCACCCGATCGGCTCGGTCGCCGGCGCCGCGCTGCACGCCGACGGTCACACCGGGACGGCCGTGGCGCTGGTCGACCCGGAGCGCGA
>DASQXT010000371.1:0-20397 GCA_035639575.1 Geodermatophilus sp. | reverse complement strand
CGCTACGTCCGCCAGGTGCTCGACGAGTCGCTGCGGCTCTGGCCGACCGCCCCGGGCTTCACCCGGGCGCCGTTCGAGGACACCGTGATCGGCGGCCGCTACGCGATCCCCGCGCACACGCCGATCACCGTGCTCCTGCCGGCGCTCCACCGCAGCACCTCGGTGTGGGGACCGGACGCCGCGCAGTTCGACCCCGACCACGTGGCGGCCGAGCGGCTGGCCGCGCTCCCGCCGCACGCCTACAAGCCCTTCGGCACCGGCCAGCGGGCCTGCATCGGCCGCCAGTTCGCGCTGCAGGAGGCCACCCTCGTGCTCGGCATGCTGCTGCAGCGCTTCGACCTCGTCGACGCCCGCGGCTACCAGCTGCACACGAAGACCACGCTCACCATCAAACCCGACGACTTCCACCTGCAGGTGCTCCCGCGGGAGGACGTCCCCCTCGGCATCCCGGTCCAGCGGACCGGCCCGGACCCTGCCGTCCGGACCGCCACCCCGCAGGCCGGACCCGTGCCCACGGTGGCGCGGCACGGCACCCGGCTGACCGTGCTGTTCGGCTCCAACCTCGGCACCGCCGAGGCGCTCGCCCGGCGGCTGGCCCAGGAGGGGACGGAGCGCGGCTTCGACGTGACGCTCGGACCACTCGACGACCACGTCGGCGACCTGCCCGCGGGCGGCGCCCTCCTCGTGGTCTGCTCCTCCTACAACGGGACGCCACCGGACAACGCCGCCGCGTTCTGCCGATGGATCGCGTCGGCCCCGGCCGGCGCGGCCGCGGGCGTGGCGTACAGCGTCTTCGGCTGCGGCAACACCGAGTGGGCCAGCACCTACCAGGCCGTGCCCGGCCTGCTGGACCGGGAGCTGGAGGCCCACGGCGGGCAGCGGGTCCACGACCGGGGCGAGGGCAACGCCGCCGGCGACTTCGACGCGGCCTACCGCGACTGGCACGGCGAGCTGTGGCAGACCGTCGCCACCGCGCTGGACCTGCCGGCCGAGGTCGCCGCCACGGCCCCCGCCGGGCCACGGCTGTCGATCACGCTGACCAACCGTCAGGTGACCAACCCGCTCATCGTGTCCTACCGGGCCCGGCCCGCGCGGGTGCGGGAGAACCGGGAGCTGCTCGGCGCGGGCGGGTACGGGACCCCCGGCCGGTCGACCCGGCACCTGGAGATCGCCCTGCCGGCGGACACGGCCTACCGCGCCGGGGACCACCTCGGCGTGCTCCCCCGCAACCGCGTCGAGCAGATCCGCCGCGTCATCAGGCACTTCGGGCTCGACGCCGGGCAGTACATCACCATCATCCCGACCAGCGGCACCCACACGCACCTGCCGATCGACGAGCCGACGCCGCTGCTGGGCGTGCTCGGGAGCTGCGTCGAGCTCCAGGACGTCGCCACCCGCGACGACGTGGCGCTCCTCGCCCGGCACACCGACGACCCCGGGCAGCGGTCCGCCCTCGAGGCGGTGGCCGGCGACGACGACCAGTACCGGGAGCAGGTGCTGGGACCCAACCGCTCGGTGCTCGACCTGCTCGACCGGTTCCCCGCCTGCCGGCTGCCCTTCGAGGAGTTCCTCGACCTGCTGCCGCCGCTGCGGCCGCGGTACTACTCGATCTCGTCCTCGCCGTTGACCAGTCCGGACGTCTGCAGCATCACCGTGGGCGTGGTGCACGGCCCGGCCCGCTCCGGCGCCGGGACGTTCACCGGCGTGGCCTCCGGTCACCTGGCCGAGCTGCCGGACGACGGGACGGTGTTCGTGTTCGTCCGCGAGCCCACCATCCCCTTCCGGCCACCGGAGGACCCGCACGTGCCGATGGTCATGGTCGGTGCGGGCACCGGGGTGGCGCCGTTCCGCGGGTTCCTCCAGGAGCGCGCGGCGCAGCGTGTCCGGGGGGTGCCCGTCGCCCGCTCGCTGCTGGTCTTCGGCTGCCGCGAGCCGCGGTCGGACCTGCTCTACGCCGGCGAGCTGCAGGACTTCCAGGAGCAGGGACTGGTGCGCGTGGAGAACGCCTTCTCCCGCGAGGACGGGCGCCCCTGCCGCTACGTGCAGGACGCGCTCCTGGACTGCGCCGACGAGGTGTGGGACCTCCTCCAGCAGGGCGCCGTCGTCCTGGTGTGCGGCAACGCCGCCACCATCGCCCCCGCCGTCCGCGCGTCCCTGACCCGGGTCTTCCGGGACCGGACGTCCGCCGGTGAGGCGGACGCGCAGGCCTGGCTGACCGGGCTGCGGTCGGCCGGCCGGTTCGTCGAGGACATCTGGGGCGGCTGACCGGGTGCGGCACTCAGTGGTGCAGGTGCGCGTGCCGGTCGTCGTCCCCGCGCGGCTCGGCGTCCGCGTCCTGCCGCCGGCCGTGCCGCAGGTCGACGACGGCGAGCACGAGGGCCGCGGCGATCCCGACGAGGGCGACCCCCAGCCCCGCCGCCGCGGCCACCGGGTAGTCCTGGCCGGTCGCTGCGAGGACGACGTAGAACAGGCCCGGCAGCGCCGCCGTCCCGATGACCGCGCCGAACCGCTGCGCGGTCTGCAGCCCGCCGCCGGCCGCGCCGGCCATCCGGACGGGCACCTCGCGCAGCGTCATGGTGATGTTCGGGGAGATGACGCAGCCGCCGCCCAGGCCACCGACCAGCAGCGCGGGCGCCACCGCCCAGGGGACGGCGCCGGCGGGCACGAGCAGCAGGACGGCGACGGTCGCCCCGAGGCCGACCATCACCCCGACCAGGCCGAACACCGTGAGCCGCCGGCCGAAGCGCTCGACCAGCCGCCCGGCCACCACCGCGGCCGCCGCCGAGCCGATCGCGAACGGCGTCACCGCCAGCCCGGACTGCAGCGGGGTGAGCCCCAGGCCGGTCTGGAAGAACAGCGCGAACACCAGCCAGATGCCGCTGAAGCCGACGAAGTAGACGGTGCCGAGCGCCGCGCCCAGCCCGTACCCGGGGGTCTGCGTCACCAGGCGCGGGTCGAACACCGGCTCCCCGCCGCGGTGCACCACCCGCCGCTCCCAGGCGAGGAAACCGGCCATCACCAGCGCGCCGACCGGGAACAGCCACCACAGCCCGGCGAGCCCACCGGACTCCGCCTGTACCAGCGGCAGCAGCAGGGCGAGCGCACCGGCGCCGAGCAGCAGCACCCCACCCAGGTCGATCCGGCCCCGGCGGCCCGAGCCGCCCCTCGGCAGCAGCCGCCAGGCGAGCACGAACGCGACCACGCCGATCGGCACGTTGACGTAGAAGATCCAGCGCCAGTCGGCCACCCGCAGCAGCAGCCCGCCGGTGACCGGCCCCACCGCGGTCGACACCCCGACGATGGCGCCGAACAGCCCGAACGCCCGGCCCCGCTCACCGCCGCGGAACAGCTGCTGGATCAGCCCGGAGTTCTGCGGGGCCAGCACCCCGGCCGCCAGCCCCTGCGCCAGCCGGGCCGCGATCAGCAGCCCCACGCTCGGTGCCGCGCCGGCCGCCGCGCTGCACAGCACGAAGCCGGCCAGCCCGACGAGGAACATCCGCCGCCGGCCGAGGGCGTCGCCCAGCCGGCCCGCCGGGACGAGCATCAGCGCGAAGGTCAGCGCGTAGCCGGAGACCACCCACTGCACCGCCGCGGGTGAGGCCCCCAGGTCGTGCTGCAGCGTGGGGAGCGCGACCGACACGATGCTGACGTCGAGCAGGCTCATGAAGCCGGCCACGAGGGTGACCGACAGCGCCCGCCAGCGGCGCGGGTCGGGCCGGTACTCCTCCTCGGGGTCCCCGCCGGGGTCACGCGCGGTCCGGTCGAGGTCGGGCCGGGCCGTCACGGGCACCTCCGGGGGGTCGGGGTGGCGGCGCCGGTGCGCGCCTGCCGTCCCCCTCGATCCTCCGCCGCGTCCCCCGGGTGCGCAGGACGGGGGCCTCCGGCCCTGGCCGCGCTCTCGCGCCCGTCCCTAGCGTGGCCGCTCAGGCCGACCTCGGAGGTGCAGGATGACCACGTCCCTCGGCGAGGCCCGGGTGGCCGCCTTCGGCGAGAAGCTGGTCGGCACCTACACCGATGCCATGGTGACGCTGATGATCGACCTGGCCTCGCGGACCGGGCTGCTCGACGCCCTCGCCGCCGGCCCGGGAACCAGCGAGGAGGTGGCGTCGCGGGCCGGGCTGGTGGAACGCTACGTCCGCGAGTGCCTCGGCTCCCTGGTCACAGCGGGCATCGCCGACTACGACCCCGCGACCCGGCAGTACTCCCTGCCGGCCGAGCACGCCGAGCTGCTCACCAGCGAGGGGTCGATGAACATGGCGCCGATCAGCCGGTTCGTCGCCCTCCTGGGCGTCCACGTGCCCGGGGTCGCCGAGGCGTTCCGGACCGGCGGGGGCGTGCCCTACGAGGCGTACCGGCCGGGGTTCACCGACGTCATGGACGGCGTCTCGCGCGGCCAGATGGACGGCCAGCTGCTCGACGGCATCCTGCCGCTGACCGGTGAACTACCCGCGCGGCTGGCCGACGGCGTCCGGGTCGCCGAGGTCGGCTGCGGCACCGGGCACGCGCTGAACCTGATGGCCCGGGCGTACCCGCGGTCGTCGTTCACCGGCTACGACCTGGCCGAGGACGGGATCGACCGGGCCCGGGCGGAGGCCGCCGCGGGGGGGCTGACCAACGTCTCGTTCGAGGTGCTCGACGTCGCCATGATGCCCACCGACCCGCCGTCCACCGCGGTGTTCGCCTTCGACGCGATCCACGACCAGGCCGACCCGGCCGGCGTGCTGGCGCGGGTGCGCGCGGCGCTGGAGCCGGGCGGGTGGTTCGTGATGATGGACATCAAGGCCGCCTCGGCGCTGGAGGGCAACGCGGGCAACCCGCTGGCGCCGTGGCTCTATGCGGTGAGCACGCTGCACTGCATGACGGTCTCCCTGGCCCAGGGCGGCGCCGGGCTGGGCACGGTCTGGGGCGAGCAGCTGGCCCGCCGGATGCTCGACGAGGCCGGGTTCGTCGACGTGGCCGTGCACGACGTGCCCGACGACCCCTTCGACTCGGTGTACGTGGCCCGGACGCCGTCCTGCGAAGAAGTTCCCGGGTTCCCAGGCAGGCTCGGGGACGCCTCGGAGGGGTCTCGAGCCCGTCCCGCGAATCTCGCGCGCCACCACGCTCGTCCCCAGAGGCGGCCCATGCGACAGGCCGACGCCGCCACCGCTCGCCACCCGCGCACGGTGAACTCGGTGCCTCGCGCTGGGCGGATGCCCGCTCGCTGAGCAGCTCGAGGCCCGGCCGCCGGGGGCGTCGACGATGCGCCAGGCCGTTGCGGGGTCGTGGCCCTGGCCCGCCGTCCACAGGTCGCGCCGCCGGAAGGCCGGTGAGCCGCCATGACGGAGGGCTCTGTTCGGGGTGCGCCGGGTCGAGGAGTCTGCTCGGTGCCTTGCCGCTGGGAGCGCCACCCCGCGGTCCGCGGCGGCCCATGTCGGGAGTCGCGGGTCAGAGCCCGTCGAGGAGGCGCTGCACGGTGGCCCACCCTGCTCCGACCCGGGATGCCGGGATCTCTCGCTCTCGACGAACGATGGTTCGCGGCCTGGTCCTGGACGTCGGCCTCCCGCTGGTCACCTACTACGTGCTGCACGCGGCCGGGGTGAGTGACTGGTTCGCGCTTCTGGCGGCCACCCTGGCGGCCGGGGCGCGGATCGTGCTCGTTGCGGTAGGGCAACGCGTGCTCAACGCGCTCGGGCTGGTCATGCTGGTCATCTTTGGTCTGGGTCTGGCACTCACCTTCGCCACCGGCGACGTCCGCTTCCTGGTGCTCAAGGACTCCATCGGCACCGGCGTGCTCGGCCTGCTCTTCCTGTGCTTCGCGCTGGCCGGGCACCCGCTGACCCTGGGCGCGATGCGGTCGTGGGCACCGGAGCGGGGGGCAGCGATGGCCGAGCGCTATCGCACCGCGCCCGCGGTGCGCCACGGCCACTTCGTCGCCTCGATGGTCTGGGGCGTCGGCCTGCTCGCCGAGGCCCTCGTGCGGGTGCTCCTCGTCCTCCTGCTGCCGATCAGCGTCGTGGTGGGGCTCTCCACCGCCCTGGTGGTGGTGGTGATCGGCTCGTTGATGGTGTGGACCCTCTGGTACATGCGCCGGGTCCGCAGAGCGCTGAGCGTGCAGGCACGCCCAGCCGGAACCAGCAGCAGTTAGCCCGGCGTCGTCACCCTCGTCTGCCGTACAGGCCCGGCCCGACGCTTTCCACCCGGGATCGTGGGCCGGCTCGCACGTGTCCCCCAGTGGGCTCGGCCGAAACGAGCAAGGCGCGCGAGCGCGGCGCGACGCGGGCCTCGGCCTCGTATCGCTCGCGGTGGCCGTCGAGCGGCGCGATCCCGCGGACGGCCTACGGCCTCGGACGGTCAGACGCCGGGCTGCGTCACCCGCGCCGCTGCGTAGGCGCCCAGCCCGGCCACGAGCCGTTCGACATCGCGGGCCGGGCGGACGACGAGCCGGACGAAGTCGCTGCTCAGGCCCAGCTTGTTGCCGCACTCGCGGATGTAGATCCCGTGCTCGGCCACCAGCCAGTCGCGCAGCGCCGTGCCGGACCAGCCGTCCGGCAACCGGACCAGGACGAAGTTGGTCGAGGTCGGGAGAACGGACAGACCAGGGACCTTCGCCAGCTCCCCGGTCATGTGCGTGCGGTCGCGGCCTGCCAATTCGAGGCTGCGCCGGTAGTCGGCGGTGTGGTCGTCGAGCATGTCCACGACCGCCTCGGCGAGGGAGTTCAGGTTCCACTTCGGCAGGACCCGCGCGATCCTCTCCGTCAGGGCCGGGTTGGCCACCATGTAGCCGAAGCGCACGCCGTGCAGGCCGAAGCTCTTGCCCAGGCTCTTGAGCACGATGACGTTCGGCCGGATCGCGGCCTCGCCCGCGACCGAGCACTCCGGCTCGGCGTCGACGAAGTCGATGAATGACTCGTCCACGACGACGAGGTCCAGGTCCTGCAGCTCGTCGAGCATCCGCACCGTCCGGTCACGGGACACGTAGCCCCCGTCAGGGTTGTTCGGCCGGCAGACCACCGCGACGCGGGACCGCCGGGCGCGGATGAATCGGACGTAGGCGTCGACGTCGAGGACGAAGCCGTCCGCCTTCTGGAGGAGGAACATGTCGACACGCTTGCCCGTCTCCAGCGGTTGGTCGGTCCAGCGGCCAAAGGTGGGGATCGGGACGGCGAGGCTCTCGCGGACCAGCACGTGGTCGATCCAGGTGATGAGCTCGGTGGAGCCGTTGCCCATCGCCACGGTCTGCGGGTGCAGGCCCAGCACCGAAGCGAGCTTCCTGGTCGTCGCGCCGGCGTCGCTGGGGTAGTACTTCAGCAGCGTCGGCAGGTTCCGCGACAACTGCTCGAACATCGCCGGGGTCGGGAAGTAGCTGTTGGTGGGGATGCAGAAGTCCACGATGTCGCGGGTGCCGCCATAGCGGCGGGAGACGTCGAAGTAGGACGCACTGTGCGCCAGGGCATCGAGTCCGCCGTGGCGGGACCTGCGCGGTCGCCTGGCGCGGTGGTCGAGGGGCACCCGGGTCGGGTGATGAGCGGTCACGACAGATCCTCTCGGTCGGTGATCGGGGTGGGTTCCACGGTCACGGTGGTGGCGCCAGCCGTGGTGTGGGCGACCTGCGAGGTGGCTGCGTGGACCGCGCGGTCACGCCCGAGCACGCACGCGATCCGTGCGCCCCGGCTGCGGGGATGATCGCCGCTGAGGAGCGAGATCGTGAGACCTTTGGGTCCTTCCACCAACTGGCGGCGCGACCGGGCGCTTCGATGGTCACTGGAAGCGCTGGCCTCCTCGCCGGGGGATCCCGTACGAGAAGAGGCTGCTTCCCGCGGCCAATCCGGCGGCGATCGACGGCGCAGAGATGTCAACGGCCGCGCTCCGATGCTGCATAGCTCTCCTCGGAATAGGCGATGTGGGCGGCCGCATTTGATTCCGGCGTCACCGAGAGCCGACTGCGAGCACTCCGATCGGCTTCCTCGGGCGCCACACCTTTCTCGAGCGGGATCGTGACGACATCAGCATGCTCGGCTGCCGTCACGAGCACGTCACCACGAGATCACGCAGCTAAGGTTGCGATCGACTGGACGTCGATGCGCAGCAGCCGCCGACGGTGGTCTTGAGGTAGTGGTGCAGGCCCGGCCCGGTGGCGGACTGTCCGTGCAGGTCGGCCCGCTTCGTCGTCGTGAGATGCGGCCTGCATGGTTCCTCGGTCGGTGCTGCGGCCGTGACGAGTCGGTGACGTCCGCAGAGCGAGGATGGCCACTGTCCGCCCCCATCGATGGCCGGGGCCTCGACACGCGAGGCCGCCGGACCGAGACCCCGCTGGGGCATTGCTCTCGTGCCTGAGGGGCCATTGCCTCAGACAATCTCTCCCGCCTTCAAGAGCACAGTCGAGGAGCGAACTTCATGCTGTGGTCGGTGCGCAACGACAGCAGTATCGCTGCGATCCACGACACGGAAGTGGTCTGGGGCGATCGAACTGCCAATGCTCCGTGGTGATCCGGATGAGCTCCTGACTATTCCACGATGAAGGGGCGACCGATCCGTCGAACCGTTCCGATCGGAGAAGCATTGTGAAGATCATGGTCATGACAGACGCAGCCGGCGGAGTGGTTGCCACCGGCCCTCCGAGCGGGCAGCAAGGCCAGCTCGTCAACCAACTCATCCCGGCTCCCGGGCAGCAGGCTCACGAGATCGATCCCCGCCCAGCTGGAACGAGCAGAATCGGCGGACTCCCCCATAGAGCCTTGGAAAGCCTCCTCCGCAAGTAGATCGACAAGAGAACCCACTGCATACTTGCCCCAGAAAACCGGTAACACGACCACGGAGAGACGCTGTCGTGCCCGCACTCTCGGTGAGGTCTTCTCACCAGCGGCCTCGTGTCATCGAGATGAGGCCAGGGCTGCGGCGACGATGGTGCTGATGCGCCACGGGCAGACGGTGATCCGGTCGAGCGCCCGCCAGTAGCCAGCAGGGCGACGGCCACCGCCACCACCCCGCCTCGCCGACGCCGCTTCACCTACCTGCTTCGAGGAACGCAGCACTAGGTCGGGACGGCAACGGCCTCGGTGAGCGGGAGGCGCACCTGGAAGCGGGTGTCCCCGGGCTCCGAGCGCACCCGCAGGTCGCCGCCGTGCCGGGTGACGACGACACGGTAGGACACGTCGAGGCCCAGGCCGGTGCCCTGCCCGACCGGCTTGGTGGTGAAGAACGGCTCGAACACCCGCTGCCGCAGCTCCTGCGGGATCCCCGGGCCGGTGTCGGCGACCTCCACCAGCGCGCAGTCGCCGTCCCGGGCGGTGCGCAGGGTGAGCGTCCCCTCCCCGGCCATCGCGTCCAGCGCGTTGACGATCAGGTTGGTCCACACCTGGTTGAGCTCGCCGGGGTAGCCGGGCACCGCCGGCAGCGACCGGTCGTAGTCCTTGACCACGCGCACGCCCGGCGGGGTCTTCGCGCTGAGCATCACCAGCGTGGCGTCCAGCCCGGCGTGCAGGTCGGTGGGCTGGTACGGGGCCCGGTCCAGCTGCGAGTACTGGCGGGCGGCGTCGACCAGGCCGGAGATGCGGCCGGTGCTGTCGGCGATCTCGGCCAGCAGCGACTCGGTCTCCACCGCGTAGGCCAGCCAGCGCAGCGCGGGCTCCAGGGCGGCCGGCTCCACGGCGTCGGCGACCCGCTGCAGGTCCGCCGGGCCCAGGCCCGCGCCGACGAAGACCCCGGCCAGCTCGTACCCGCCGCCGACGTCCCGCTCGTCGAGCCAGTCGCCGAGCTCGTCCTCCCGGTCGGCGCGGTCCAGCGCGGTGAGCTCCGGGGCGCTGCCCACCCGGGCCACCAGCTCCTCCTGCAGCCCGGTCAGCGCCCGCAGCACCGCCCCGTCGAGCCGGCCCTCCGAGAGCAGGGCCAGCTTGTGGCGCATCCCGGCGAACCGTTCCCGCAGCGCGGCGGCCGCCCGCGACGCGGCCGCGGCCGGGTTGTTCAGCTCGTGGGTGAGGCCGGCGGTCAGCTTGCCCAGGGCCAGCAGCCGCTCCCGCTGCCCGACCAGCTCGGCGGAGTTCCGCTGGCCGATGAACATGCCCTCCAGCAGGTGCACCGCCATCGGGTACCAGCGGCGGAACTGCGCGGCGAACTCGGCCGCGGGCAGCTCGAGGAAGCGGCAGTCGGTCACCGCCCGGACCGTCGCCGGGTAGCGCTGGTCGACCCGCTCGCCGGCGTAGAACTGCACCGCACCGGAGTAGACGCCGCGGTGCGACGTCCGCACGGTCTCGACCTCGCTGCCGCCGACCCGGCGGGACATGGCGAGCGTCCCCTCGAGCAGGACCGCGAAGCACCGGGCCGGCTCCCCCTCGACCGAGACGTCTGCACCGGCCGGGTACGCGACGACGGCGCCGTGCTCGGCGACCCAGGCCAGCTGCCCGTCGTCGAGGTCGGCGAAGAGGAACAGCTCGCGCAGCTCGGCCGGGCCCAGCCGCTCGGCCGCCGTCGTCACCGTTCCTCCAGGTAGCGGTGCACGAGGGTGACCGCCATGGCGCCCTCGCCGACGGCCGAGGCGACGCGCTTGACCGAGTCGGCCCGCACGTCCCCGGCGACGAACACGCCGGGCAGGCTGGTCTCCAGCAGGTACGGATCGCGGTCGAGGTCCCATCCGGCGGGACGGCGTCCCTCGCGCAGCAGCGCCGGGCCGGTGGGGATGAACCCGCGCTGGTCGCGCACGACCACGCCGTCCAGCCAACCGGTGCGCGGCGCGCCGCCGATGAACACGAACAGGTGGCTGGCCGGCAGCGTCTCGCGCTCACCGGTGCGCGCGTCCTCCACCGTGAGCGCCTCCAGGTGTCCGTCGCCCTGCGCGCCGGCCACGGTGGTGCAGGTGCGGACCGAGATGGACCCGATGTCGGCGATCTGCTCGATGAGGTAGGCCGACATCGACGCCTCCAGCGACGGGCCGCGCACGAGCAGGGACACCGAGCGGGCGTACCGGGAGAAGAACACCGCCGCCTGCCCGGCCGAGTTGGCCCCACCCACGATGTAGACGTCGCTGTCGGTGCACTCGGCGGCCTCGGTCATCGCCGAGCCGTAGTAGACGCCGCGGCCGGTCAGGTCGTCGACGCCGTCCACGCCGAGGCTCCGGTAGGTGACGCCGGTGGCCAGGACGACGGCGTGCGCGCCGATGCGGCGGCCGTCGTCGAGTCGCAGCACCCGCTTGGGCCCGTGCGCCTCGAGGGCGACGACGTCGCGGGCCAGCAGCAGCTCGGCGCCGAACCTGACCGCCTGCCGGCGGGCCCGGTCGGCCAGCTGCCCGCCGGAGACGCCGTCGGGGAAGCCGAGGTAGTTCTCGATCCGGCTGCTCTGCCCGGCCTGCCCGCCCGTGGCCTCCCGCTCGACGAGCACGGTGCGCAGCCCCTCGGACGCGCCGTAGACGGCGGCGCCCAGCCCGGCCGGCCCACCGCCGACGACCACCAGGTCGTAGAACTGCTCGCGCGGGTCGACGGCGAGCCCGGCGACGGCGGCCAGCTCCGCCTCACCGGGGTGCTTGAGGACCTGCGCGTCGGCGGTGACGACGACGGGGACGTCGTCCGGCCCGGCTCCGGCGGCGGCGAGGATGCGCTGGCCGTCCGGCTCGTCGGCGTTGAACCAGCGGTACGGGACGGCGTTGCGGGCCAGCAGGTCGCGGGCGCGGAAGGACGGCGCCGACCAGCGGTGCCCGACCAGCTTGACGCCGTGCACCTCCGGGTCGGGGCTGTCGTGCCAGGCGGCCAGCATCGCGTCGACGGTGGGGTACAGCTTCTCGTCGGGCGGGTCCCAGGGTTTGAGCAGGTAGGCGTCGACGTCGACGTCGTTGATCGCCGCGATGGCCGCGTCGGTGTCGGCGTAGGCGGTGAGCAGCGCACGGCGGGCCCGCGGGACCAGGTCCATGGCCTGCTCGAGGAACTCGATGCCGTTCATCTCCGGCATCCGGTGGTCGGCCAGCAGCACCGCCACCGGGTCGCCGCGCAGCTTGAGCTCCCGCAGCGCCTCGAGCGCCTCGGCACCCGAGCCGGCGCGCAGCACCCGGTGGGTCTCGCCGTAGCGCCGGCGCAGGTCCCGGGCGACGGCGCGCGAGACCGCGGGGTCGTCGTCGACGGTGAGCAGCACGGGTCGCCCCATGGGGGCCTCCTGTCCGGGCCCGCCGTGGGCCGGGTGCGGTGCAGTCGGACGGCGTCGTCGCCCGGTACGGGATGCCGACGAGACGCACCGGCCACGCTAGCCCGCGGCGCCGCTCGGCCGACAGCCTCAGCAGCCGGCTCAGCCGCGGCGGACCGGTTCCGGGAAGGTCTCGCGGACGGCGACCATGTCGAGGTCGCGGACGGTGGCGATGAGCAGCTCCACGGAGTCCTCGGGGAACCAGCCCGGCTCGGCGAACACCGGCACGCCGTCGCGGAACACCATGAGGGTCGGCGCCCGCTGCACCCCGATCGCCGCGGCCAGCCCCGGCTCGGCGGGCAGGTCGACGGCCGCGAAGCGCAGGTCCGGGTGGCGCTGCGCCACGGCGTCGAAGACCGCGGCGAACGCCCGGCTCGATCCCGACGCGGGATCGCGGAAGTCGACCAGCACGATGCCCGCGGCCTGCGTCGCCGTCGCGAAGTCGTCCCCCGAGAGGCTGACCGTCCCCATGCTGACCTCCGTCCTCCCGGACCGAGTGTGCCCCGTCGGCCGCGCACCGGCTTCCGGGGAGGCGGCGCCGTCCCTACCGTGGTCGCCGTGGACACGACCGCCGCGATCGACCCGTCGGTGCCGCCCAGCGGTCCCGGCTGCGTGGAGTGCGAGGCCACGGGCGGGTGGTGGTTCCACCTGCGCCGGTGCGCCGCCTGCGGCCACGTCGGCTGCTGCGACTCCTCCCCCTCCCAGCACGCCCGACAGCACGCGGGCGAGTCCGGGCACCCGGTCATCCGCAGCTACGAGCCGGGCGAGAGCTGGTTCTGGGACTTCACCCGCGAGGACTTCGCGACGGGCCCGCAGCTGGCGCCGCCCGAGCACCGCCCCTGGGAGCAGCCGGCTCCCGGGCCGCGCGGCCGGGTGCCCGCCGACTGGCTGACCCACCTGCACTGAGCCGGCGACGGCGCGCTCAGCGGGAGGTGAGGTAGGCGACGACGAGGTCGCCGAGCATCCGGCGCTGCTGGTCGCGTCGCTCGGGGTCGAGCATGTCCCGCCCGAAGAGGGCGCGCCAGGTGTACCGGTTGGCGGTCCGGTAGATGCAGAAGCCGCTGATCACCTGGTGCACGTCCAGCGGCTCCACGTCGTCCCGGAAGACGCCGGCCTCGCGGCCGCGGGCCAGGATGCGCCCGAGCACGTCCAGCGCACGGGTGTTGAGGTTGGACAGCCGCTCCGAGCGGGCGATGTGCTCGGCGCGGTGGATGTTCTCGATGCTGACCAGCCGGATGAAGTCCGGGTGCGCCTCGTGGTGGTCGAAGGTCAGCCCGGCCAGCGCGCGGATGGCCTCGACCGGGTCGAGGTGCTCGACGTCGAGCTCCTGCTCGAGACCGCGGATCCGGCTGTAGGACCGCTCCAGGACGGCGGTGTAGAGCTGCTCCTTGCCGCCGAAGTAGTAGTAGATCATCCGCTTGGTGGTGCTGGTCTTCGCGGCGATCTCGTCCACCCGCGCCCCGGCGTAGCCCCGGTCGGCGAACTCGCTGGTGGCCACGTCGAGGATCTCCGCCCGGGTGCGCTCGGCGTCGCGCTGCCGCGGCGGCCCGGGCGGGCGCCCGGGGACGGCCTCCAGGGCGGGGACGTCCTCGTCGGGGAGCGGCTGGGCGGCGGACGACACGGCTGCGGACCTCTTCACGTCGGTGGACTCCCTCCGAGCCTAGGACGGCCGGTGACCGGGCCGACGGACGTCGGCCCGGTCACCGGGTCCTCTCTCAGCGCGAGGCGCGGATGCGCTCGTACTCCTCGCGCGGCACCTCCTGCGCGTCGTCGCGCCCCAGGTCGTCCATCCGCACCCGGTGGGTCTCCCGGGCCGACCACGCGGCAGCCGCCGCGATGATGCCGATGCCGAAGGTGATGCTCCCGACGATGAGCGGCACGTTCGACCCGCCCGGCGCCACGATCGCGTACACGGTGGGCAGGAACGCGGTGATCAGGGTGCCCAGGTTCTGGGAGACCGCGAAGGCCGTGACACGGGTCCGGGTCGGGAACAGCTCCTGGTAGAAGGCGGGGAAGACCGCGTTGTAGCCCTGGTAGACCACGCCCCACATGAGGATCGCGAGGACGAAGGCCAGCGCCACGTTCTCCTGGCTGATCGCGTAGAGGTAGGCGAACGACAGCGCCGTCGAGCCGAGCGCGCCCACGATGATGCAGGGCCGCCGGCCGATGCGGTCGGACAGGTTGCCGACGAACGGGATCAGCAGCACGGCCACCGCGTTGCCCACCACGGAGATCCACAGGTAGGTGGCGGTGTCGAAGCCGATGCCGTAGGCCTTCTCGTTGGTGGCGTAGGTGGCGCCGAACACGGTGGTCGCCACCGGGACGGCGTTCATCAGCGCCATGCAGACGACGCGGAGCATGTCGCGGCCGCTCTCCCGGACCGCCTGCACGATCGGGGCCTTGGGCACCTCGCCGTGCGCGGCCTCCTCCTGGAAGGCGGGCGTCTCGTCGACGCGGCGCCGGATGACGTAACCGGCGAGGACGACCACCGCCGACAGCAGGAACGGGATGCGCCAGCCCCACGACTGGAACTGGTCCTCGGGCAGCACGGCCGCCAGCGGCAGGAACACGGCGGCGGCGAGGATCTGCCCGGCCTGCACGCCCTGCAGGGTGAAGCTCGCGAAGTAGCCGCGCCGGCCGAACGGCGCGTGCTCGACGATCATCGCGCTCGCGCCGGAGATCTCCCCGCCGACGGCGAAGCCCTGGACCAGCCGCAGGACCACCAGCAGCGCCGGTGCCAGCAGGCCCACCTGCTGGTAGGTGGGCAGCAGCGCCACCAGGAACGTGGACAGGCCCATCATCAGCATGCACAGCACCAGCACGTTCTTGCGCCCGTGGGTGTCACCCCAGTGGCCGAGGACGAACGCGCCGATCGGCCGGGCCACGTAGCCCACGCCGAAGGTGGCCAGCGACACGATGATGCCGACCTGCGGGTCGGACTCCGGGAAGAAGATCGTCGGGAACACCAGGGCGGCCGCCTGGGCGTAGATGAAGAAGTCGTAGTACTCCAGCGCGCTGCCCATCCAGCCGCTGGCCGCGGCCTTCCGGGGCGTCTTCTGGTACTCGCGGGGCTCGTGCGAGCCCGGCTCGGCCACTGCGTCGCGCATCGGTCCTCCTGGGAGGGAAGGGGGGTGCGCCGGCGGGCGCGGGACGGCGGTGCTCGGTGCGGGGCGCTCGTGGTGACCGGCACCACGACCGCAATGAACTAATTGGTACATTAGCGTGGCGCAGCGCACAAGACCCCGGCCCGAAACCGGTCGCGGACAGGTCGGCACTGGCGCCCGGGCACCCGGGTGTGCTCTGCTGCACAACAACTCACCAGTTGGTACATAGAGGGGGAGACAGTCCGATGACGGACGGTTCGCAGGGTTTCCTGGTCGGTCTGGTCGGCAGCGGCATCGGACCGTCGCTGACCCCACCGCTGCACGAACGCGAGGCCGACGAGCTGGGCCTGCGCTACCTCTACCGCCGGCTGGACCTCGACCGGCTGCAGCGGCCGGCGTCGGCGATCGGCGAGATCCTCGCCGCCGCCCGGCTGGCCGGCTACGACGGACTCAACGTCACCCACCCCTGCAAGCAGCTGGTGCTCGAGCACCTCGACGAGCTCTCGCCCGACGCCGAGGCCCTCGGCGCGGTGAACACCGTCGTCCTCCGCGACGGCCGGGCGGTCGGGCAGAACACCGACTGGTCCGGCTTCGCCCGGGCCTTCGACCGGGGCCTGCCCGAGGCCCCACTGGACCGGGTCGTGCTGCTCGGCGCGGGTGGCGCCGGCGCGGCGGTCGCGCACGCGCTGCTCACCCTGGGCACCCGACGGCTGACCGTCCTCGACGTGGACGGGCGACGGGCCGGCGAGCTCGCCGCGTCACTGGGTGGCCGCTTCGGCGCCGACCGGGCCGAGGGCGGCGACCTCGGCGAGCTGCCCACGGCCCTCGCGCGGGCCGACGGCCTGGTGCACGCCACCCCCACCGGCATGGCCGCCCACCCCGGGCTGCCGCTGGACGCCGGCCTGCTGCGACCCGACCTGTGGGTGGCCGACATCGTCTACCGGCCGCTGGAGACCGCGCTGGTCCGCACCGCCCGCGAGCTGGGCTGCCGGGTGCTCGACGGCGGCGGCATGGCCGTGTTCCAGGCCGTCGACGCCTTCCGGCTGTTCACCGGGATCGAGCCCGACGCCGGACGCATGCTGGCCCACTTCACCACGCTCGTGAGCGACGTCCGTGTCCAGTAGGCGCCCTCACCGGGCGATCGCGACCGTCTGCCTGTCCGGCACCCTCGAGGACAAGATCGCCGCGGCGGCCGCCGCCGGCTTCGACGGCATCGAGGTGTTCGAGCCCGACCTGGTCGCCTCCCCCTGGTCACCCGCGGAGCTGGCCGCCCGCTGCGCCGACCTCGGCCTGTCGATCGACCTCTACCAGCCCTTCCGCGACCTGGACTCCACCGATCCCGACCGCTTCGCCCGCAACCTGCGCCGGGCCGAGCGCAAGTTCGACGTGATGGCCGCGCTGGGCGTCGACACCGTGCTGGTGTGCTCCTCGGTGGCACCCGACGCCGTCGAGGACGCCGACCGGCTGGCCGGGCAACTGGCCACCGCCGCCGCCCGCGCCGGCGAGCGCGGCCTGCGGATCGCCTACGAGGCACTGGCCTGGGGCCGGCACGTGTCGACGTGGGAGCGGTCGTGGGACGCCGTCCGCCGCGCGGACTCCCCCGCCCTCGGGCTGTGCCTGGACAGCTTCCACGTGCTCTCCCGCGGCGGCGACCCGGCCGGCTTCGCCGACGTCCCCGGGGAGAAGCTGTTCTTCCTGCAGCTGGCCGACGCCCCGCAGCTGGCCATGGACGTGCTGCAGTGGAGCCGCCACCACCGCCTCTTCCCGGGGCAGGGCGCCTTCGACCTGCCCGGCTTCGTCGCCGCGGTGCTCGCCACCGGGTATCCCGGGCCGCTGTCGCTCGAGGTCTTCAACGACGTCTACCGGCAGGCCGACCCGGCCCGGACGGCGGTGGACGCGATGCGCTCGCTGCAGTGGCTGGAGGAGGCGCTGGCGCTGCGCGACCCGGCGTCCGCTCTGCCCCTGCCCCCGGCCGCACCCGCGCTGTCGGGCTGGTCGTTCACCGAGCTCGGCGTCGACGGGGTGTCCGGCCCGCGGGTGGCCGAGGTGCTCGCCGCGCTCGGCTTCGCCCACACCGGCCAGCACCGCTCCAAGCCGGTGCAGCTGTGGGAGCAGGGCCGCGCCCGGGTGCTGGTGAACGCATCGGTGGTGCGCCCGGCCGGGGCCGGTGTCGCGTCGGTCGCCGCGCTCGGCCTGGAGAGCGCCGACCCCGGCCGCTCGGCCGCCCGCGCCGAGACGATGAGCGCCCCGGTCCTCCCCCGCACCCGCGGCGCCGCCGAGGCCGAGCTGTCGGCCGTGGCCGCGCCCGACGGCACCCAGGTCTTCTTCACCCGCACCGTCCCCGACGGCTGGCCGGCGGACTTCCTGCCCACCGGCGAGCGGCCCGGGGCGGGCGCCGGGATCACCTGCGTCGACCACGTGGGGCTGAGCCAGCCGTTCGACTCCTTCGACGAGGCGGGGCTGTTCTACCGCGCCGTCCTCGGACTGGAGCCGCAGGAGGTCACCGAGCTGGCCGCCCCCTTCGGCCTGGTGCGCACCCGCGCGGTCACCGACCCGGACCGCTCCGTGCGGCTGGCCCTGTCGGCGGCGACGCTGCGCCGCGGGGGCTGGGCACCCGGCGTCCCCGAGCCGCAGTACGTCGCCCTGGCCACCGACGACCTGGTCGCCACCGCCGCGGCGCTGCGCGCGGCCGGGGCGCCGCTGCTGGCGCTGCCGGCCAACTACGCCGACGACCTCGAGGCCCGGTTCGACCTGCCCGCCGACCTGCTCGCCGCCGTCCGGGAGCACGGGCTGATGTACGAGGAGGACGGCGCCGGCGGCTACCTGCACCTGGCCACCGAGGTGCTCGGCGACCGGGTGTTCTTCGAGGTCGTGCAGCGCCTGGGCGGCTACGACGGCTACGGCACCGCCGACGCGCCGGTGCGGATGGCCGCCCACCGCCGCCGGCGCCAGGCGGCCGTCGTCCCGTAGCCGGGCAGGTCGGCTCAGTCCGCGCGCAGGTGGGTGTCGAGGAAGCGCAGGATCCGCGCCCAGGCGTCCTCGGCCGACGGGTGGTGGTGGCTCAGGCCGGCCACCCGCTCCAGGACGGCGAGGGGCCCGAGGTCGTGCCGGTTCAGGAAGGAGTGCCCGGCGTCGGGGTACTCGCGGACGTCGTGCGGCACCCCGTGCTCGGTGAGCACCCGCTCCAGCCGCTGCGCCGCGCCGCGGAGGGCGCGGTCCTTCCCGCCGTAGCTGGCCACGATCGGGCAGGCGCCGGCCAGCACCCGCTCGACGTCCTTGGGCAGCATCCCGTAGTTCGGCGCGGCGACGTCGAAGCCGCGGGTGGCCGCCAGCAGCGCGAACCCGCCGCCCATGCAGAAGCCGATGACGCCGACCCGGCCGGTGCAGTCCTCGCGGCCGGCCAGCCAGCTGCGCGCCGCCTCCAGGTCGCCGAACGCCGGGCCCTCCTGGCGGAACAGGTCGCCGAAGGTGCGCTTCAGGCAGCGCACGGCGCCGCCGGCGCTGAACAGGTCCGGCGCGACCGCCAGGTAGCCGGCGGCGGCGAGCCGGTCGGCCTGCTCGCGGGTGTCGTCGTTCAGGCCGAAGACCTCGTGCACCACCACCACGCCCGGCCACGGGCCCTCCCCCACGGGCGGGACGGCGAGGTACGCGCGCAGCCGTGGCACGCTCACCGCGCCGGGGATGGTCGTCTCGGGCACGGCGGGCTCCCGTCGTCGGCCGGGTCGGAGCCCCGGACGCTACCGAGCGGCCCCGCCTCCGGCAGCGCGAGCGGACGGCCGGGCCGACCGGCCGACGCAGCAGTGTCTTCCGCGCGGTTGGCGGGCGCGGGAAGGTCGGCACTCCCCTCAGTCCAGGAGGCCACGGCATGAGCACCCCGACGCGGATGGACCCGACCTTCTACCGCAGCGCCGCCGATGCGATCGCGGCGCCGACCGAGCGACTGGCCTACGTGGTCGCGTTCGACCGTGCGGGCAGCAGGCCCGACGCCCTGACCGTCGTCGACACCGACGCCGGGTCCCCCACCTACGGGCAGATCGTCGGCTGGGCCGAGCTGCCCACCGTCGGCGACGAGCTGCACCACTTCGGCTGGAACGCCTGCTCCAGCGCGCTCATGCACGAGGGGCACGACATGGGCCACGACGGCCTGCAGCGTCGCTACCTCCTGCTGCCGGGCCTGCGCAGCTCGAACGTGCACGTCTACGACACCCACCCCGACCCGCGCGAGCCCCGGCTGCACAAGACGATCTCGGCGCAGGAGCTGGCGGAGAAGGCCGGCTACTCGCGGCCGCACACGCTGCACTGCGGCCCGGACGGCGTCTTCCTCACCTGTCTGGGCAGCGGGGACGGCGATGAGGGCCCCGGTGGGATCGCGCTGCTGGACCACAGCACCTTCGACGTCCTGCGGGCGTGGGAGACCGACCGCGGCCCGCAGTACCTGGCCTACGACGCCTGGTGGCACCTCAACCAGAACACCCTGGTCTCCAGCGAGTGGGGCACCCCGTCGATGGTCGAGGACGGGCTGGTGCCCGAGCTGCTGCTGGGCAACCGGTACGGCCACCGGCTGCACTTCTGGGACCTCGCCGAGGGCCGGCACCTGCAGGAGGTGGACCTCGGGCCCGAGCACCAGATGGTGCTGGAGCTGCGGCCCTCCCACGACCCGGATGCCACCTGGGGGTTCGTCGGCGTGGTCGTCTCGACCGCCGACCTGTCGGCGTCGGTGTGGCGCTGGTTCCGGGACGGCGACGAGTGGACGGCCGAGAAGGTGATCACCATCCCCGCGGAGCCGGCCGACCCCGACGACCTGCCGCCCGCGCTGAAGCCGTTCTCCGCGGTGCCGCCGCTGGTCACCGACATCGACCTGTCGGTCGACGACCGGATGCTCTACGTCTCGTGCTGGGGCACCGGCGAGCTCAAGCAGTACGACGTCAGCGACCCGGCGCACCCGCGCGAGGTCGGGTCGGTGCAGCTGGGCGGCGTGGTGCGCAAGACCCCGCACCCGGCCGCGCCGGGCGAGGCGCTGGCCGGCGGCCCGCAGATGGTCGAGGTCAGCCGCGACGGCCGGCGCATCTACGTCACCAACTCGCTCTACGGCGCGTGGGACGACCAGTTCTTCCCCGACGGCACCGGCTCCTGGATGGCCAAGATCGAC
>DASQXT010000370.1:0-5716 GCA_035639575.1 Geodermatophilus sp. | reverse complement strand
CTCGGTCGAGGCCGCGGCGATGGAGGTGCTGCCCCAGCTGCGCGGCGCCTTCAGCTTCACCTTCATGGACGAGAACACCCTCTACGCCGCCCGCGACCCGCAGGGCGTGCGGCCGCTGGTGCTCGGCCGGCTGGAGCGGGGCTGGGTGGTCGCCAGCGAGACCGCGGCCCTCGACATCGTCGGCGCCTCCGTCGTCCGCGAGGTGGAGCCCGGCGAGCTGATCGCCGTCGACGAGAACGGCCTGCGCAGCCAGCACTTCGCCGCGGCCGAGCCCAAGGGCTGCGTCTTCGAGTACGTCTACCTGGCCCGGCCGGACACGACGATCGGTGGCCGCGGCGTGCACGCCGCCCGCGTCGAGATCGGCCGCCGGCTGGCCAAGGAGCACCCGGCCGACGCCGACCTGGTCATCTCCGTGCCGGAGTCGGGCACCCCGGCTGCCGTCGGTTACGCCGAGGCCTCCGGCATCCCTTACGGCATCGGCCTGGTGAAGAACTCCTACGTCGGGCGGACCTTCATCCAGCCCAGCCAGACGATCCGGCAGCTGGGCATCCGGCTCAAGCTCAACCCGCTGCGCGACGTCATCCGCGGCAAGCGGCTGGTCGTCGTCGACGACTCGATCGTGCGCGGCAACACCCAGCGCGCGCTGATCCGCATGCTGCGCGAGGCCGGCGCGGTCGAGGTGCACGTGCGGATCTCCTCCCCGCCGGTGAAGTGGCCGTGCTTCTACGGCATCGACTTCGCCAGCCGGGCCGAGCTGATCGCCAACGGCCTCGACGTCGACGGGGTGCGCGCCTCGATCAACGCCGACTCGCTGGGCTACGTCTCCGAGCAGGGCCTCATCGCGGCCACCGAGCAGCCGGTCAACCGGCTGTGCACCGCCTGCTTCACCGGCGAGTACCCGATCCCGCTGGCGGAGAGCGAGCTGCTCGGCAAGCACCTGCTCGAGGGCATCGGCCGCCGGGTCGACCAGGACCGCGCGGTGACCGGGTGGACCGGCCAGCAGGCCGGCAGCGCCGCCGTGCCCGGTGGTGCGGACGACGCCCTGACCCGCCCGTGAGCTCCGCCGGGCCCGAGTTCACCTACGCCGCCTCCGGCGTCGACATCGACGCCGGCGAGCGGGCCGTCACCCTCATGCGGACGGCGGTGGAGGCCACCAACCGGCCCGAGGTCGTCGGCGGCCTCGGCGGCTTCGCCGGGCTGTTCGCGCTCGACACGGAGAGGTACCGCAGGCCGCTGCTGGCCTCCTCCACCGACGGCGTCGGCACCAAGATCGCCCTCGCCCGGCAGCTGGACCGGCACGACACCGTCGGCATCGACCTGGTCGCGATGGTCGTCGACGACCTGGTCGCCTGCGGCGCCGAGCCGCTGTTCCTGCAGGACTACGTCGCCTGCGGGCGGGTCGTGCCCGAGCGGATCGCCGCGATCGTCACCGGCATCGCGACCGGCTGCCGGCTGGCCGGGGCCGCGCTGGTCGGCGGGGAGACCGCCGAGCACGGTGACCTGATGGCCCCCGACGACTACGACCTGGCCGCCACGGCCGTCGGGGTCGTGGAGGCCGACGCGGTGCTGGGGCCCGAGCGGGTCCGGGACGGCGACGCGGTCGTCGCGATGGCGTCGTCGGGCTTCCACTCCAACGGCTACTCGCTGGTGCGCCGGGTGGTCGCCGCCGCCGGGCTCGACCTGGCCGCCACCCCCGCCGGGTTGGACCGCTCGCTGGGCGAGGTGCTGCTCGAGCCGACCCGCATCTACGCGCTGGACTGCCTGGCGCTGGTCCAGCGCTTCGGCGTCGAGGGGGTGCACGCCTACGCGCACATCACCGGTGGCGGGCTGGCCGGCAACACCGCCCGGGTCGTCCCGGACGGCCTGGAGGCCGTGCTGGACCGCGGCACCTGGGCGCTGCCGGCCGCCGTGTCGCTGCTCGAGGAGCACGGCGTGCCGCGGACGGAGTCCGAGCGGGCGTTCAACTGCGGCGTCGGCATGGTCGCCGCGGTCGCCCCGGACGTCGCGGACGAGGTCGTGGCCGTCCTGGCCGAGCGCGGGGTGCCCGCGTGGGTCGCCGGCACCGTGGGCGCCCGCACCGGCGAGGACGCGGCGCGCCTGGTCGGCAGCTACCGCTGAAGAAGGACCCCGTCCTCCTCACGCCTCGCAAGCTCGGCGCGAGCCTCGGGACGGGGCCACGGCGGCATCACAGCGCACGACGACACCGCAGCTCCCGGTGGGAGCGGCGGTGTCGTCGGATCAGCTCGCGCCGGTCAGACGCCGGTCACCGACTGGCAGCCCAGTCGTCGTCCGTGTCGTCGTCCGCCCAGCGGTCGGTGTACTCGTCGTCGTCGTCGTCGCTGCCCGCCCGGGACGGTGCGGCGTACGACGACGTCGGTGAACCGGCCAGCTCGCGCTGCAGCGCGGAGAGGTCGGTGTTGGGTGAGCTGTACTTGAGCTCACGGGCCACGCGTGTCTGCTTGGCCTTCGCTCGGCCGCGCCCCATCGGCTCGACCCCCTCGTTACGGAGTACGGGAGCCCAGCTCCGGGCTGGACGGCCCGCGTGGCGACCCCGACTGAGTGTCTCTGTCTCGACCGAGCTTACGACACGGATCGACGACCGGCACGGGTCTCCCCCTGCTGTCGCCCGACCGGGGCCCCCGGCCGGTGCCGGTCCGCGCCGTACGACGGCCGGGGATCACGGGATCACGGTCTCCGGCTCCTGCTCGGCACCGGCCCGGGGTGCGGGGACGGCAGCCGTGCCGGACTCCGTGAGGCCCAGCTGCGACGCGAGGTCCAGCCGGTCGTAGTAGAAGCGGTGGGACACGGCCCGGCCGTCCCGGACCGTGATGGCGTCGCACTCCCGCAGCCGGAGGGGCCTGCCGGTCGGCGGCAGGTCGCCCTCGGGGGAGCTGAGCGTCTCGGTGTGGGTACCGACGATCCAGCCCTCGTCCAGCGCGCTGTCGGCGTCCTCGAAGGTGGCCCTGGCCTCCCAGGAGAGGTCCGGGAGGGCCCGGCGGAGCGACATCACGTACTCGACGATCGCGTCCGCGCCGTCGAGCCGGCCGGCGTCGGGTGCCTCGCCGACGGCGTCGTCCGCGTACAGCTGCCGGAGGGCATCACGGTCCCCGGCCACGATGGCCTCGGTGATGTGGTCCATGGTCTCGCGCGCCTGTCCCATCCCGACCTCCTCGGCTGCTCCGTCGGCCCCTGCACAGGGCAGTGTCCGAGCCGGCCCGGCGGCGGGCGAGAGCCGAACGACCCGGACCCCTCAGCGCGGGAGGCGGATGGTGGCCAGCCGGCCGACCGACGCGATGCGCTCCTCGGCGAGGCGGTCGGCGGCCACCGCGGGGGAGACGCCGTCCGCGTCGGCGGCCCGGAACACCCGCAGCGCGACGTCGAAGATGCCGGCGGCACGGGCCTCGGCGCGGGCGAAGGAGAACCCGTGCCGCTCGTCCTCGACCTGGATCACCCCGCCGGCGTTCACGAGGTAGTCCGGCGCGTAGAGGATCCCCCGGCGCATCAGCTCGGCGGCGATCCCCTCGTGCGCGAGCTGGTTGTTGGCGCCGCCGCAGACGATCTCGGCCTCGAGCACGGCGACCGTCTCGTCGTCCAGGGCGCGGCCGAGCGCGCAGGGGGCGTAGACGTCGGTCGGCGTCCGCACCAGGGTCGCGGTGTCGGCGACGGCGTCGACCGCGGGGTGGCGGGCCAGCACCCGCTCGACCGCGCCGGCGTCGACGTCGGTGACGACGACGTCGGCGCCGTCCTCCACCAGCCGGTCGACCAGCCAGCTGCCGACCTTGCCGACGCCGGCGACCCCGACGGTGCGGCCGGCCAGCGACGGCTTGCCCCAGCGGTGCTGGGCAGCGGCCCGCATCCCCTGGAAGACGCCGTACGCGGTGAGCACCGAGGAGTCCCCGCAGCCGCCGTAGGCCAGCGACCGGCCGTGCGCGAAACGGGTCTCCCGGGCCACGACGTCGAGGTCGGCGTTGTAGGTGCCCACGTCGCAGGCGGTCAGGTAGCGGCCGCCCAGCGACTCCACGAACCGGCCGTAGGCGCGCAGCAGCGCCTCGGTCTTGTCGGTGTGCGGGTCGCCGATGACGACCGCCTTGCCACCGCCGAGGTCCAGGCCGGCCAGGCTGTTCTTGTAGGTCATGGCCCGCGACAGCGCGAGGGCGTCGGCGACCGCGGCGTCCTCGTCGGCGTAGGGGTGGAACCGGGTCCCGCCGAGCGCCGGCCCCAGCGCCGTGGAGTGGATCGCGATGACCGCCCGCAGCCCGGAGGCCGGGTCGGAGCAGAAGACGACCTGTTCGTGACCGGAGCCGAGTACGTCCACGGGGCGAGCCTAGGACGGGGTCCCTCGCCCGACCGGGTGCCCGGCGCGGCCGGTCGCGGAGCGGCCGAGGCAGGCGTGGTCCTCCTCACACCCGCCCCACCCTCCGCCGACCCGGTCGGCGACCGTCTCCTCCTCGGCCGCGGCTGCGGCCCCGGCGCCCTCGTGAAGGACGAGGTCAGCGCGGCGGAGCCCGCCGGGCCGGTGGCCGGGGGCGCCGGGTCCGGAGAGCGCACGACCGGGCTCGGCCGGGCGCGGGGGGAGAAAGGTCGCGCCCACACCTCAAGCTCACCCGTCCGGGTGACGAGAACACCTGTGACAGGAGTGGGGCAGGTGTCCGGTGTGCCCGGTGTGACGGCCGTGCCGCGTGGAGACTTCCGAGACCGTTGTGACGCTGTCACGCTGCGTCCGCCCCCCGACGCACCCCTCTTCTCCAGGGAGCGACATGCCGCACAGCCGTCCTCGCCAGCGCACGTCCGGGACCGCCGCGGTCCCGGCGCACCGCTCGCGGACCGGGATCGTGCGCGGTCTGCTGGTCGGCGTGGTGGCCGGCACGGTGGTGCTGACCGGCGTCGGCCCTGCCGGCGCCGCCCCCACGCCGCCGCCGCCCAATCCCTCCGACGAGCAGATCGGGCAGGCCCAGTCGGCGCAGGACGCCGCCGCCGCCGAGGTCGGCCGGATCAGCGCCCTGGTCGCCCAGGCGCAGTCCCAGCTCGAGGGCTACGCCGTCCAGGCCGAGGCCGCCGGGGCCGCCTACCTCGCCGCCGAGGAGGCCCTCCTGGAGGCGCAGGCCGAGGCCGAGCGGACGGCGGCGGAGCTGCAGGCCGCCACCGAGGCCGTCGATGCCGCCATGGCGCGCATCGCCGGGTTCTCCCGCGACAGCTACATGAGCGGCAACACCCTCTCCACCGCCGCGGCCCTGCTCGACGCCGAGGGGCCCGCCGACCTGATCGAGCGGGCCGCGATGCTCGACTACGTCTCCGCCAACCACCTCGACGTCCTCGGCCAGCTCCAGGTCGCCCGCGTGCGGCAGGCCAACGCCGACTCCGCGGCCCGCGCCGCGCGCGACAAGACCGCCGAGGCCGAGGCCGCCGCGGCCGCCGCGAAGGCCACCGCCGACCAGCAGCTGGCCGCCCAGCGCGCCGCCTACGACCAGGTCACCGCGCAGAAGGCCGCCTACGAGCAGCAGCTGCAGGCCGCCGAGGTCGAGCTGCTGCGCCTGCAGGGCGCGCGCGACGCCTACCAGGCCTGGCAGCAGCAGAAGGCGGCCGAGGAGGCAGCCGCGGCAGCAGCCGCCCGCCGCGCCGAGGAGGAGGCGGCCGCGGCGGCCGCCGCGGCCCGGGCCGCCGCCCGCAGCCAGGGCTCCGGGTCCGCGACCAGCGCCGCCAACTCGGGCGGCTCCGG
>DASQXT010000369.1:0-25793 GCA_035639575.1 Geodermatophilus sp. | reverse complement strand
AGCACCAGCCCGAGGTTCACCCAGGCGTCGCGCTCGCCACCGGCCAGCGCCTCCTCGTAGGCGTCGACGGCCTCCTCGACCCGGCCGCGCGCGGCCAGCGAGTTGCCCAGGTTGAACCAGCCGAGCGCGTCCCCCAGCTCGGCGGCCCGGCGGAAGCAGCGCTCGGCGTCCTGGTGACGTCCGACGTCGGCCAGGTCGCAGCCCAGCTCGATGACGGCGTCGGCGTCCCGGCAGGCGCGCAGCCTCCGGAGGCGCCCGTCGAGGTCCTCCCGCATGCGGCGATCATGGCGAGGCCCGGGCGCCCCGTCCTCCCCCGGCCGGGCGGTCTCACCCGTCGGAGGAAGTGCAGGTCACCCGGGCGGAGTCAGCCGCTGCCGTGGCCGGTCCCGTGGCACGGTCCGCGGCGACATCGCCGATCTCGCCGGCTTCAGGCGCGGTCGGCCCGCAGCGCCTCGCGCACCTTCGTCCGGCCACTGGTGCGCAGCAGGGCGCCGGCGTAGACCCGGCCGCCGAGGCGGACGGCGAGGCCGACGGCTCCGAGCATGAGGACGACGGCCAGCGCCACCTCCCAGCCCGCCGCCTCCCCGGCCGCCTGGCGCACCGGCATGACCAGCGGGGAGAGGCCGGGCACGAAGGAGGTGACCCTGGCCAGCGTGCCGCCGGGGTCGCTGGCCGCCTGGACCGCCACGAAGAACCCGACCACCAGGAGCATCGACGCCGGGGTGAGCACGCTGCCGAGGTCCTCCTGCCGGCTGACCAGCGATGCCGCGACGGCGAAGACGCAGGCGTAGAACGCGTAGCCGAGCACGAACCAGGCCACGACGGTCGCCACGGTGCCGATCAGCTCCCCCGGGACGTCGACCAGGTCGAACGCCAGGGCGCCGACCACCCCGACCGCGCCGATGACGACGATCTGCCCCAGCCCCAGCAGGCCGAGCCCGAGGATCTTGCCGGCCAGGAGCTGCCACGGCCGCATGGTCGCGAGCAGCAGCTCCACCACCCGGCTGGCCTTCTCCTCCACCACGCCCTGCGCGACGAACTGCCCGAACAGGATCAGCAGGCCGTAGAGGACGACGACGCCCATGATCGCCACGACCACCCGCTGGCCGTCGTCCTCCCCCTCGCTGCCGACCGGCGTCACCGCCACCTCCGGCAGGGACTGCAGGTCGACGCCGGCCTCGAGCAGCCGGTCGGAGACGGCCAGCCCGCTGACCGCGCCGCCGACGACCGCCTCCAGCGTGGGGTCCCGGTCGACGAGCAGCAGCTCGGGGGCCGGCCCGGTGCCGTCGACCAGGGCCGCGTCGACCTCCTCGGCCTCGACGGCGTCGCGCGCCGCCGGCTCGTCGGGGACGTCGACGACCTCGACGTCCACACCCACCGCCTCGCCCTGCGCCTGGATCGCGGGCCCGAGCCGGCCGTCGTCCGCGGCGACGGCGACGCGGCTGGTCCCCTCCCCGCTGCTGATGACCACCTGGAAGACCATCGTGCCCAGCAGCAGCACGAGGATGACCGCCGAGCTGATGACGAAGTTCTTGTCGCGGATGCGGCTGGAGACCTCCCGCGCCGCGACCAGCCGGACCAGCGCGGCGCTGCCCGGCGTGCGGGGTCCGGACGACGTCACGCGGCGACCTCCCCGGCCGGCTCGGCGACCACCTCGCGGAACAGCTCGACCAGGCTCGGCTCGCGCCAGGCGAAGTGCGCGACCCGGCCGGTGCGCAGCGCCGCGGCGAGCACCGCCTGGTCATCGGTGCCCGGAGCGAGCTCCAGCAGGGTGTCGCCGGCCAGCTCGGACTCCACCCGCACGCCGGGCAGCGCGGCCGCCCACCCCGGCGGCGCGTCCGGGACGACGACCCGCAGCAGCCGGCCGGACTCGCGGCGGCGCAGCTCGGGCACCGGCCCCGCGGCCACCATCGATCCGCGGGCGAGGATGCCCACGGCGTCGCAGAGCCGCTCGACCAGGTCGAGCTGGTGGCTGGAGAAGACGACCGGGACGCCGCCGCGCACCTGCTCCAGCAACGCCTCGGCCAGCGCGTCGACGCCCACCGGGTCCAGGCCGGAGAACGGCTCGTCGAGGATCAGCACCTCGGGCCGGCTGACCAGGGCCGCGGCCAGCTGCACCCGCTGCTGGTTGCCGAGTGACAGCTCCTCCACCCGGGAGCGGCGGCGCTCGACGAGACCCAGCCGGTCGGCCCAGTGCTCCGCGGCGCGGGCGGCGGCCGCGCCGTCCAGCCCGTGCAGCCGGGCGAAGTAGGCCAGCTGCTCGCCGACCCGCATCTTCGGGTAGAGGCCGCGCTCCTCCGGCATGTAGCCGATCCGGCGGCGCAGCGCCTGGTCCAGCGGCCGCCCCTGCCAGCGCACCTCGCCGGCGTCGGCGCGGGCCAGCCCCATCGCGATCCGCATCGTCGTCGTCTTGCCGGCGCCGTTGGAGCCGCAGAAGCCGAACATCGAGCCCGGGGCGACGGCGAACGAGACCCCGTCGAGCACCCGGTTGGCCCCGAAGCTCTTGTGCAGACCGTCGAACTCCAGCACGCGTTCCTCCTGTCACCCTGCGTTGCCGGGCCAACGTATCGGGCGGCTGCTCTCGCGCCGGGACGCCTGGTGGGGTGTCATCGCCCCATGAGCCAGGAGAACGTGCCGGCGCAGCCGCCGACAGGGGTCGGGCTGGAGGGGCTGCGCACGGCGGCCGCCGGGTGCAGGGCGTGTGAGCTGTGGCAGGGCACCACCCAGACCGTGTTCGGCGAGGGGCCGGAGACCGCCCGCATCGTCTTCGTCGGCGAGCAGCCCGGGGACCAGGAGGACCGCAAGGGCGAGCCGTTCGTCGGTCCGGCCGGCCGGCTGCTCGACCGGGCGCTGGGTGATGCCGGCATCGACCGCCGGGACGCCTACATCACCAACGCGGTCAAGCACTTCAGGTTCAAGCCGACCGGCAAGCGGCGGATCCACCAGACCCCCGGGCCGGAGCACCTGCGGGCCTGCCGGCCGTGGCTGGAGGCGGAGTTCGCCGTCCTGCAGCCGGAGGTGGTCGTCTGCCTGGGCGCGACGGCGGCCAAGGCGCTCATCTCGCCGTCCTTCCGGATCACCAAGGAGCGCGGCCAGCTGTTCCCGTGGACCCCGCCGGGCGTGGCCCGCGCGGAGGCCGGCGACGACCGCCCCGCGGACGACGACGAGGACGCGCCGCACCAGACCTGGATGCTGGCCACCACGCACCCCTCGGCGATCCTGCGGACGCCGGACGAGGCCCGCGAGGCCGCCTACGAGGCGCTCGTCGCCGACCTCAGGGTGGTCGCGCACGCGCTCGCCTGAGGACCCGGGCCGCCCGGCACGCCGCCGGCCGAGTGAGCGGTTGCGGTCGGCGACACGCGACGACCCGCCGGGTGGAGCGTCCGCACCTGCGCACTCTGCCCTGCGGGGCCCTCAGCCGTGGGCGGAGGGCTGCGCCGAGCGGGAGGCGCGGAAGGCCCAGAACGAGGGCACGGCCAGCGCCGCGACCACCATCGCGACGACCACCACCACGCCGCCGGAGACCATCGCCGCGGTGACCCCCGCGGCGCTCGCGATCGCGCCGGCCCGCAGGTCCCCCAGCCGGGGCCCGCCGGCCACGACGACGAGGAAGACGCCCTGCATGCGCCCGCGCATCCCCTCCGGCGCGGCCAGCTGCAGCATCGACGAGCGCAGCACCGCGCTGACCATGTCGCCGGCGCCCGCCACGGCCAGGCAGAGCACGGCCAGCCACAGCGTCGAGGCGAACCCGAAGCCGATGATCGCGATGCCCCACACGACGATCGCGACGAGCACGACCGCGCCCTGCCGGTCCACCCGCGACACCCACCCCGACGTCAGCCCCATGAGCAGCGCGCCGATGGAGATGCCGGCGAACAACCAGCCCAGGCTGTTCGGCGAGTCGGCGTAGCGGCCCTGCGACAGCTCCGGGAACACCGCCTGCGGCCAGGCGAAGAGCATCGCGGCGACGTCGACGACGAAGGTCATCAGCAGCACCGGCTGGGTGCGCAGGAAGGCGAAGCCCTCGGCCACGCCCCGCACGGCGGCGCCCAGCCGCAGCGACCCGGCCTCCCGCCCCGGGGGCAGCGGCGGCAGCCCCCGCAGCAGCAGGACGGCGACCAGGAAGCCGAGCGCGTCGACGGCGTAGGTGACCGGCAGGCTGCCGACGGCGATCAGCAGCCCGGCCAGCAGCGGGCCGGCGATGACCCCGACCTGGCGCACCGTCATCGCCAGCGCGTTCGCCGCCGGCACGCCCTCGGCCCCGACGAGCGCGGGGATGACGGCGCTGCGGGTGGGCTGGTTGACCGCGGTGAACCCGGAGACGCAGGCGGTGAGCACCCACAGCAGCGCGAGGTTCCCGCCGCCGGGCAGCAGCGCCTGCACCGCCAGCAGCGCGCTGGTGACCGCCGAGCCGACGCCGGTGACCAGCATCAGCCGACGGCGGTCCATCGAGTCGGCGATCGCGCCGCCGAGCAGGCCGAAGACGATCAGCGGCACCAGCGCCACCACCGAGGTGACGCCGACCAGCAGGGAGGAGCCGGTGAGCGCGTAGACCTGGTACGGGACGGCGACCAGCGTCATCTGCTGGCCGAGCATCGTGGCGGCCACGCCCCAGAACAGCCGCCGGTAGTCCGGGTTGCGCAGCGGGGTGGTGTCGATCGCCCAGGCACGCCGCTGTCGCGGCGGCAGCGGCACCGGCTCCTCGACCGGACCGGCGCCCTCGACCGGGTCGACCGGGTACGGCGCCGGGCCCGGCGGGTCCGCGGGCCCGCTCACGGGGCCAGCCGCTGGACGACCCAGCCGCCGCCCTCCTCGTCGTCGCGGACGAAGCGCAGCCGGTCGTGCAGCCGGTCGGCCCCGCCCTGCCAGAACTCGACGGAGTCGGGCACCACCCGGTAGCCGCCCCAGATCGCGGGCCGCGGCAGCTTCTCCCCTCCGGTCTCGGCGTCCAGCCGGCGCAGCCGCTCGACCAGCTCCTCGCGGGAGTCGACCGTCGTCGACTGGATCGACGCGGCGGCGGCCAGTTGCGCGCCGCGGGGACGGGGGTCCCACAGGTCGTCGCTGGCGGAGTCGCCCACCCGCTCGACCCGGCCGGTCACGCGCACCTGCCGCTGCAGCGCGTGCCAGGGGAAGACCAGGGCCGCGCGCGGGTTCACCGCCAGCTGGGCGCCCTTGGTGGAGGCGTAGCTGGTCACGAAGACGAAACCGGCCTCGTCGTAGCCCTTCAGCAGCACGATGCGCGCGTCGGGAGCGCCGTCGGCGTCCGCGGTGGCGACCACCACGGCGTTGGGCTCGGGCAGCTCGGCGGCGACGGCGTCGGCGAACCAGCGGTCGAACTGCTCGACCCAGGTGGGCGCGAGGTCGTCCTCGCGGAGGCCCCGGGTCTCGTAGTCCCTGCGCATGCGGGAGAGGTCGGGCACGACCGCCATGGTCGCAGTCGGGCACGGGCACCGTGCTGCCACCCGCTGTGCGCGAGGGCACCGGACGGCCGCCCCGGGTGTCCCGGGGGCGTCGGCACGGCCTAGGGTCGCAACCGCAGTCGTGCGCCGCCTCCTGTGCGGGCACGAGTCCCGCGCGCAGAGGAGCATGCGAGATGGCCGACGACTTCGTACCCGGCCTGGAGGGCGTGATCGCCTTCGAGACGGAGATCGCCGAACCGGACAAGGACGGCGGCTCCCTCCGGTACCGGGGCGTCGACATCGAGGACCTGGTCGGCAAGGTCACCTTCGGCAACGTCTGGGCGCTGCTGGTCGACGGCAAGTTCGGTCCCGGCCTGCCGCCGGCCGAGCCGTTCCCGATCCCGGTGCACACCGGTGACGTCCGCGTCGACGTCCAGGCCGCGCTGGCCATGCTGACCCCGATCTGGGGCTACAAGCCGCTGCTGGACATCTCCGCCGACGAGGCCCGCGAGGAGCTCGCCCGGGCGGCGGTCATGGCGCTGCCCTACGTCGCCCAGTCCGCCCGCGGCATCGGCGTCCCGGCCGTCCCGCAGACGCGCATCGACGAGGCCGCCACCATCGTCGAGCGCTTCATGGTCCGCTGGCGCGGCGAGCCCGACCCCCGCCACGTCGCCGCCGTCGACGCCTACTGGACCTCGGCCGCCGAGCACGGCATGAACGCCTCCACCTTCACCGCCCGGGTCATCGCCTCCACCGGCGCGGACGTCGCCGCCTCGCTGTCCGGCGCCATCGGCGCGATGTCCGGCCCGCTGCACGGCGGCGCCCCCTCCCGGGTGCTGCACATGCTGGACGGCGTCGAGCAGGCCGGGGACGCGGAGAAGTACGTCAAGGACCTCCTCGACCGGCACGAGCGGCTCATGGGCTTCGGCCACCGGGTCTACCGCGCCGAGGACCCGCGCGCCCGCACGCTGCGCAGGGCCGCCAAGGAGCTCGGCGCCCCGCGCTTCGAGGCCGCGCTGGCCCTCGAGCAGGCCGCGCTCAAGGAGCTGCGCGAGCGGCGTCCCGACCGGCCGATCGAGACCAACGTGGAGTTCTGGGCGGCGATCGTGCTGGACTTCGCCGAGGTGCCCAGCCACATGTTCACCTCGATGTTCACCTGTGCCCGCACCGCCGGCTGGTGCGCGCACATCCTCGAGCAGAAGAACACCGGCCGCCTCGTGCGTCCGTCGGCCCGCTACGTCGGCCCGGCTCCCCGCAAGCCCGAGGAGGTCGAGGGCTTCGACACCATCAAGGTCAAGCCCATCGACCAGCCGGCCTGAGCCGGCAGCACGACCCTCGACGGCCCGGGCCCGCACCAGCGGTCCCGGGTCGTCGCCGCTCCCCCGACCCTGAGAGGCAGTCCTCCGGATGAGCATCACCATCCCCGCCGACCTCCTGCCCTCCGACGGCCGCTTCGGCTGCGGCCCGTCGAAGGTCCGTCCCGAGGCGCTCGAGGCGCTGGCCGGCAGCGGCGCCACCCTCATGGGGACCTCCCACCGGCAGGCGCCGGTCAAGGGCCTGGTCCGCCAGGTGCGCGAGGGGCTGACCGAGCTGTTCGACCTGCCCGACGGCTACGAGGTCGTCCTCGGCAACGGTGGGACGACGGCCTTCTGGGACGCCGCGATCATCGGGCTGATCCGCGAGCGCAGCGCGCACGGCACCTACGGCGAGTTCTCCAGCAAGTTCGCCTCCGGCGTGGCCGAGGCCCCCTTCCTCGCCGACCCGGTCATCGCCAAGGCCGAGCCCGGCTCGCTGGCCCTGCCGACCGCCACCGAGGGCGTCGACGTCTACGCGTGGGCGCACAACGAGACCTCGACCGGCGTCATGGCCCCGGTGCAGCGGCCGCAGGGCACCGACGACGCACTGGTGCTCATCGACGCCACCAGCGCCGCCGGCGGCCTGCCGGTCGACGTCACGCAGAGCGACGTCTACTACTTCGCCCCGCAGAAGAACTTCGGTGGGGACGGCGGGCTGTGGGTGGCGCTCATGTCGCGCGACGCCCTCGACCGCATCGCCGAGATCAAGGCGTCGGGCCGCTGGGTCCCCGGCTTCCTGGACCTGTCCATCGCCGTCGACAACTCGGCCAAGGACCAGACCTACAACACCCCGGCCGTCGCCACGCTGTTCCTGCTGGCCGACCAGATCCGCTGGCTGCTGTCCCTGGGCGGCCTCTCCGGCGCCGTCTCGCGCACCCGGGACTCCTCGAGCCGGCTCTACGGCTGGGCCGAGCAGTCGCAGTTCGCGACGCCGTTCGTGGCCGACCCCGACCAGCGCTCCTGGGTCGTCGGCACCGTCGACTTCGACGAATCGGTGGACGCCGCCGAGGTGGCCAGGGTGCTGCGCGCCAACGGCGTCGTGGACGTCGAGCCCTACCGCAAGCTCGGGCGCAACCAGCTGCGGGTGGGCATGTTCCCCTCCGTCGAGCCGGACGACGTGAGCGCGCTGACCGCCTGCATCGACTTCGTCGTCGGCAAGCTGTAGAAGGACCCCCTTGCTCCCCACCACTCGCAAGCTCGCGGCGGGACCCTGCAAGGGGGCCACCGCGCCACGCCGGGCGAGCCTGCCGACACGCCCCCGCGTGCGCGGATAGCCTCGCAACCGGACTCCCCCATCCCGGGGCCGGTCCGCTCGCCGTCCCGACCCGAGCACCCACCAGGAGGCCGCCCATGCGTCAGCTGCGGCTGGTGGCGCTCTCCGACGACGGCAAGAGCCTCGTGCTCGCCCTCGACGGCGCCGAGCCCGGCGAGGAGGGTGAGCGGTTCGAGCTGCCGATCGACGACCGGGTTCGCGCCGCCGCCCGCGGGGACGCCCGTCGGCTCGGCCAGATCGACGTGGAGATCGGCGTGACGCTGCCGCCGCGGGTCATCCAGGCCCGCATCCGCGCCGGGGAGACCCCCGAGCAGGTGGCGCACGCCTCCGGGATCCGGGTCGAGCGGATCATGCGCTTCGCCCACCCGGTGCTGCAGGAGCGCGAGCGGGTGGCCGAGCAGGCCCGCGAGGCCCGGGTGCGGCTGTCCGAGGGGCCGCCGTCGGTGCCGCTGCAGCAGTTCATGTCCGAGCGGCTGCGACTGCTCGGCGCCGACCTCGATGCCGTCCGCTGGGACGCCCACCGCGCCGGCGACGGCGTCTGGCAGGTCACCGCCGCCTGGCAGGCCGGTGCCAAGTACGGCGTCACCCGGTGGGCCTACGACATCGCGGCCCGCACCGTCACCCCGGTCGACGCCGCCACCACCGACTTCGCCGAGGGCACCCGCCTGGTGCGGGTCGTCCCGCACGTGCCGACCGAGCGGCCCATCCCGGTGCGCAGCCGGCCGGTCGTCGTCGTCCCCGACGACGACGACGGCGTCGCCGCCCCCGCCTCCTCCCGGCTCGCCCGGGACGAGGACGACGAGCCGGCCGTGGACGACGACGTGCGACCGGTGCTGCCGACCGACGACTCCCCCGCCGGCACCCGCCGCACCGACGCGCCCGTCGACGACGACATCAGCGAGCACGACACCGTCGTCCTGGGCCGCCCCGGCGGCGACGGGGACGACGACGAGGACCCGCGGGCCCGCATCCCGGCGTGGGAGGACATCGTCTTCGGGGTCCGCCGGCACCGCTGACCTGCGACGGCCGGTGTCGCCGACACGCGGCCGGTCCACCGGGACCCGCGGCTGTGGGAGCCGGTCCGGTGACGCCGGCCACCTCCTGTGACGTGTCCGCGCGGAACCGCCGGGTACCACCAGAGACATGTCAGCCTCGGTGTCCATGCCCCTCGGCGGCGTACAGGTCGGTTCCTACGACTCCTACGAGCAGGCCCAGGCCGCCGTCGACTACCTCTCCGACCAGAAGTTCCCCGTCGAGAACGTCACGATCATCGGCTCGGACCTGCGCCAGGTCGAGCGGGTCACCGGCCGGCTCACCTGGGGCCGGGTGCTCGCGGCCGGAGCGGCCGGTGGCGCCTGGTGGGGTCTGTTCGTCGGCCTGCTCCTCGGCATCTTCGCCGTACGGCCCGGCGCCTGGATCGGCTCGATCCTGACCGGCCTGCTCATCGGCCTCCTCTTCGGCATGCTGTTCGCCGCGATCGGCTACTCCGCCAGCCGGGGACGACGCGACTTCACGAGCACGAGCGCCGTGATCGCGTCCCGCTACGACGTCATGTGCCACCCCGCCCACGCCGAGGAGGCCCGGGCGCACCTGGCCCGCTTCTCACTCCGCGGCTGAAAGAGGACCCCGTCCTCCTCACCGCTCGCAGGCTCGCGGCGAGCCTCGGGACGGGGCCGGATCAGCGGAGGGTGGCGAACGCCACCGCCGCCGCGGCGGCCACGCCGAGCGAGTCGACCCCGGCCCGCATCGGGATGCGCGCCCGCACCCGCGCGGCACGCTGCGCCTCCGGGGTCAGTCCCGGCCCCTCCGCCCCGAGCAGCACCGCCGTGCGCGGGTGCGCCCGCGGGTCCACCTCGGCCAGGTCGACCGCGTCCTCGGCCGGGGTGAGCGCCACGGTCAGGTAGCCCGCCTCGTGCAGCCGCTCCAGCCCCCCGGGCCAGTCGGGCAGGACGGCGAACGGGAGCGCGAGCACGTGGCCCATCGAGACCCGCACCGACCGGCGATACAGCGGATCGGCGCAGCGCGGGTCCAGCAGCAGGCCGTCGACGCCGAGGGCCACCGCGGAGCGGGCGATCGAGCCGAGGTTCTCCGCGTCGTTGAGCGCCTCCAGCACGGCCAGCCGCCGGGGCGCGGCCGGGTCCGGCCCGGCCAGCAGCGCGTCGAGGTCGGCCGGGGGACGGCGGTCGGCCGAGGCCAGCACACCGCGGGTCAGCCGGAAGCCGATGACCTCCGAGAGCACCCACTTGTCCGCCTCGTAGGCCGCGACCCCCTCGGGCAGGTCGAGCGCCGCCACCCGCCCGGGCACCCCCAGCACGGCGCGCACCCGGTAGGGCGAGGCCAGCAGCCGCTGCACCGCCGGGACGCCCTCCACGATCACCGGGCCGGTGCCGCGCTCGGTGCCCGGCCGGCGGTCCCCGGCCTTGAGGTCGCGGAAGTCGGCCACCCGCGGGTCGTCCGGGTCGGTGATCGTCGTGGGGCTCGGCGGCACGGCACCGATCCTCCCAAGCCGCGCTCGGCGGGCGGCCGCGCCGTCCGGACCGCAGGATCGTCGGCGTGCCCGTCTCCCCCGTGACCGTCGTCGGCGCCGGCATCGCCGGGGTCGCCTGCGCCCGCGCCCTGGCCGGGGCCGGGGTGCCCGTCCGCGTCCTGGACCGCGGCCGCCGGCCGGGCGGCCGGATGGCCTCGCGGACGATGTCCGGGCGCGCCGTCGACCTCGGCGCCTCGTACCTGACCGCGCACGAGGGCTCGCCGTTCGCCGCGGTGGTCGACGACTGGGTCGCCCGCGGCCTGGCCCGCCCGTGGACCGACACCTTCGCCGTCGCCGGGCCCGACGGGCTGCGGTCCACCACCACCGGGCCGGTGCGGTACGCCGCAGCCGCCGGGCTGCGCTCGCTGGTCGAGGACCTGGCCACGGGACTGGACGTCGAGAGCGGGCGCACGGTCGCCGCCGTCGGCCCCGGCCGGCGGGTGGACGGCGAGGACGTGCCGGCCGTCGTCCTGGCCATGCCCGACCCGCAGGCCCGCCGCCTGCTGGACGCCGACGCGGCCGGGCGGCTGCTCGACGACCGCCCGTGGGAGCCGTCGCTGGCCGTCGTCCTCGGGTGGTCCGAGCGGCGATGGCCGGCCGACCTGCACGGCGCGTTCGTCCACGACGACCCGGCGGTCACCTGGGTGGCCGACGACGGCGACCGGCGCGGGGACGGCGCCCCGGTGCTCGTCGCCCACACCACCGCCGAGCTGGCGGCCGCACACCTCGAGGACCCGGACGCCGCCGCCGGTCCGGTCGCCGTTGCAGTCGGCCGGGCGCTGGGCATCGACGGGCCGCCGGCCTGGACGGCGGTGCACCGCTGGACGTACGCGCGCCCGGCCGAGCCGCGCCCGGAGCCCTTCGGGCTGGCCGACGGCATCGGCGTCTGCGGCGACGGGTGGTCGGCGCCGTCCCGGGTGGAGAGCGCCTGGACCTCCGGGCACCTTCTCGGCGCCGAGCTGGGCAGCCGCTGAGTGCCCGCCGGCCTCACCGTCTGCATCCCCGCCTCGCCAGGAGGGGGCAGCGGGTCCTCCTCCTAGCGCGCCACGCGGGCCAGCTGGCGGGCCTGGGCGACCAGCCGGCCGGTGGCGTCCCAGATGCGGCACTCCTCGTCCGACCAGCCACCGGCCACCTCGGTGGACCGCGACTCGACCAGGCACCAGCCCGGCGCCGGCAGCGCGCGGACCAGCACCTGCAGCTGCACGGTGGGCGCCCAGCCCGTCCGGCCGACGGCGAAGGCGGTGGGCGGCAGGGCGTCGGCGAACAGCAGCAGCGCCAGCGGGTCGGGGTCGCGGCCGTCGGCCAGCCGGATCCAGGAGCGCAGCACCCGCTGGTCGGAGAACCGGCCGACCGTCCAGCCCGCCGTCGCGGGGTCGAGCCGGGTGTCGATCTGCCGCACCAGGCCGACGGCCGGCCCGGCGCCGGTGGTCCGGGTGACGACGCAGTCCTCGGGGTCGGGCACCTGCGGCGCGGCGTTCACGGTGTACTCGGCCGGCTCGCTGCTGAGCGTCGCCGTGCTCACCTGCGCGGCGATCGACGCGCCGGCCCCGCCGGTGAGCAGCACCGTGGAGTGCGCCAGCGTGCGCCCGGCCGGGCCGGGCGTGACGGCGAGGTGGGCCGGTCCGGCGGCGGTGGCCCGCAGGTAGCTGGCCGACAGCGCGACCGGGTGCGGGTGCGGGCTGTCCAGGACCGCGGCGCGGGCCGCGACCGCCAGCAGGTAGCCGCCGTTCAGGACGCCGCCGCCGACGTCCCAGCCGGGGTCGAGGTCGGCCACCAGCCCCCCGCCCTCGGCGCGGCGCACCGCCGTGGCGACGTCGAAGGCGGACGGGGTCCCATCGGTCTGCGGCACGCCCCGGAGCCTGCCAGGGTGGGACACCGTGGAGTACACGCACCTGGGGCGCAGCGGCCTGTCGGTCTCCCGCCTCTGCCTGGGCACGATGAACTTCGGCTGGAAGACCGAGGAGGCCGACGCCCACGCGATCATGGACCGGGCGCTGACCGAGGGGGTCAACTTCTTCGACACCGCCAACGTCTACGGCTTCGACGCCGGCAAGGGCCGCACCGAGGAGGTGCTCGGCAGCTGGTTCGCCCAGGGTGGCGAGCGCCGGGACAAGACGGTGCTGGCCACCAAGGTGTACGGCGGCATGAGCGACTGGCCCAACGACACCTTCCTGTCGGCGCGCAACCTGGTGCGCTCCTGCGAGGCCTCGCTGCGCCGGATGAGGACCGACTGGATCGACCTCTACCAGTTCCACCACGTGGACCTGGCCACGCCGTGGGAGGAGATCTGGCAGGCCTGCGAGACGCTGGTCGCGCAGGGCAAGGTGCTCTACGTCGGCTCCTCCAACCACGCCGCCTGGCAGATCGCCGCGGCCAACGAGGCGGCCGCCCGGCGCCACTTCACCGGTCTGGTCAGCGAGCAGTCGCACTACAACCTGCTCACCCGGCACGTGGAGCTGGAGGTGCTGCCGGCCGCGCAGCACTACGGCGTCGGCATCATCCCGTGGAGCCCACTGGCGCAGGGGCTGCTCGCCGGCGTGCTCGGCGACCAGCCGGGCGACCGCCGTCACCTCGAGCGCAACCGTGAGCGCATCGAGCGGCACCGCCCGGCGCTGCAGGCCTACGAGGACGCCTGCCGCGAGTGGGGTTCCGCGCCGGCGGACGTCGGGCTGGCCTGGCTCCTGCACCAGGCGGCGGTGACGGCGCCGATCGTCGGGCCGCGCACGATGGAGCAGTTCGAGGGGTCGCTACGCGCCCTGGACGTGCGGCTCGACGAGGTCCAGCTGGCCCGGCTCGACGAGATCTTCCCCGGTTACCGTGCGGCGCCCATGGAGTACGCATGGTGACCGTACGGCATCCATAGCGCCGCAGCGTCACCACGCCTGCACGAAGCGCGACTCGCCGTCCTCCGCACCCCCAGGACTGGGGGGCGGTGTCCCCCTCTGCTGCGTGTGCCCCGCACCTCGTCCTCCCCCGGAGCCTCGGACCCATCGAGAGCGGCCGCGGGGGCGGGCTCTGCGACGCCGGGGGGCGGGTGCGCGTGCACGGGTACGGGGACGAGACGGCCGGGGTGTGCCCGTTCAGCGGGGCGGTCGCCGGGACGACGCGCAGCGGGGTCTCGCGGCGCACGGTGCTCGCCGGGCTGGCCGGCCTGGCCGCGCTGCCGGTCCTGGGGGGGACGGCGCACGCCGCGCCGGGCCGGACGCCGACCCCGCCACCGCGGCCGCCGGCCCGACGTCCCCGGGCCACGCGCGGTGCGCACGCCGTCGGCAACCCGCGCGGCAGTGACATCGCGGTGCGCGGCGGCCGGGACAAGGAGGCCCGCTTCGGCGTGATGTTCAAGGGTCTGCCGGCCTTCTCCCCGCCGGACGCCCTGCTGACCGCGCTGGCGGTCTCGATGAGCGACGGCAAGGCGCCGCTGTCCGACGTCAAGGACTCCGACGTCGCCTTCGACAACCCGGGCATGCCGGCCGGCTACATCTACCTGGGCCAGTTCATCGACCACGACATGACGCTGGACAAGACCCCGCTCACCCAGCAGCAGCAGGACCCGCGGGGGATGATCAACTACGACACGCCCCGCTTCGACCTGGGCAGCGTCTACGGCAGGGGCCCGGCCGGCAGTCCCGAGCTCTACGACCCGGCACGGCCGGGCTACCTGCTGTGCAACGACCACGACGGGGTGCGCGACCTGCCCCGCGACGACGTCGGCGCGGCCTACCTCGGCGACCCGCGCAACGACGAGAACCTGATCGTCGCCCAGCTGCACGCGGTCTTCCTGCGGCTGCACAACAGGCTGCGCGATCAGGGCCGCAGCTTCGAGCAGGCCCAGCAGGAGGTGCGCTGGCACTACCAGTGGTTGATCGTGAACGACTACCTGCCGCGCATCGTCGGGCGGGATGTCGTCGACCGCCTGGTTCGCCGCCGTCGCAACGGCCCGATCGAGTTCCTGGGCCGCTTCTACAAGCCGCGCGACCGGCGCCGGCCGTACATGCCGATCGAGTACGCCGGCGCGGCCTACCGCTTCGGGCACAGCATGATCCGCGCCGAGTACGAGGTGCACGACCAGCACACCGTGCCGATCTTCGCCAACGAGGGCCACCAGGACCTGCGCGGCAACCGGCCGGTGCCCGAGGACCTCTGGATCGACTGGAACTACTTCTTCGAGATCCCCGGCATGGGCACGCCGGACGACCGCAACACGGCCCGGTTGATCGACACCCAGCTGTCGCTGCCGCTGTCCACGCTGCCGCCGACCGTCGTGGCCCCCACCGCCGGGGCGATCACCTCGCTGGCCGAGCGCAACCTGCTGCGCGGCAAGCGGCTCGGCCTGCCGGCCGGCCAGGACGTCGCCGTCGCGATGGGTCTCCCGCCGCTGAGCAACCGGCAGCTGGGCCTGACCGACCCCGGCTGGAAGGGGAAGGCGCCCCTGTGGTTCTACGTGCTCAAGGAGGCCGAGCTGCTCGGCGGCCACCGGCTGGGACCGGTCGGCGGCACGATCGTCGCCGAGGTGGTCCTCGGCCTGATGGCCTGCGACACCACCTCCTACTTCACCGCTGCCCCCGGCTTCGACCCCGGCCCGGGCTACGGCATGGGTTCCTTCCTGCTCTGGGCCGACGCCATCGACCCGCGGGCCCTCGAGGCACCGGAGGACGAGCCTGCGGACGGCGAGGTCGACGAGCTGCCTGAGGACGAGGCGCTGCACGAGGAGGAGCCCGAGGTCGGCGAGCCCGAGCTGCTGGAACCCGGTGAGGCGCCCGATCCCGCGGCGACGTCCCCGGTGCCCGGTCAGGTCTGAGGCGGGAGCCGGTCGGCAGCGACGAGCCAGCCCGCGACCCGGTCGTAGCGGGGCACGGGCCCGAGGTGGCTCTCCAGCAGCTCCACCTCGGTCACCGGCCAGTCCGGGCCGCGGTGGCCGGCCAGCCGCCCGGGCAGGTCGCCGTCCCCCGGCCGGCCGGGGCGCCAGCGGCCGAGGGTGAGGTGGGCGCGGAAGGGCCGGTCCTCGACGGGCAGGCCGAGCCGGCGGGCGGCGGCGGCCAGCCGGGCGGCGAGGGCGCCCAGCGCGGCGTCGTCCCCCGTGACGTCGGCCCAGAACACCTGCGGCCGGCGGCGCGAGCCGAACCGCCCGGCGCCGCCCAGCCGCAGGGTCATCGGCGGAGTGGCCGCCACGGCGGGGCCCGCGGCGGCGACCAGCTCATCGACCCGTTCGGCCGGGACCGCGCCGAGGAAGAGCAGCGTCAGGTGCCAGCGCTCGGGCGGCGTCCAGCGGGGGGCGCCGGGCGCCTCGCGCAGCGGCGCCAGCGCGCGGTCGAGGTCGGCCAGCGCACCGGCCGGCGGGGTCACCGCGAAGAACAGCCGCCGCGGCCGCGGCGCGGTCAGTCGGGCACCGCCAGGCCGGCGTCGCCCAGCGCCGTCTGCAGGCGCAGCCGTTCGACGTCGCGCGGCCGCCCCGGCGGGACGGCGGCCAGGGCGTGCGGCACCTCCAGCAGCCGCGCCGCTTCGACGAGGACGTCGTCGTAGGCCGCCTGCAACCCGCGGCGGCGGGCCATCGGCGCCCCGGCCGGCACGCGGGCGAGCTGGGTGCCGAGCCGGCGCAGGTCGGCGGCCACCAGCTCGAGCGGGCGGCCGGCCGGCGCGATCGGCTCGCGGCTGCGGCGCAGCGGCGCCGGCAGGCGCGCCGACCCGAAGACCAGACGGGCCGTCCAGCCGGCCAGGGCGACCGAGCCCACCACGCCGGTGACGATGGCGCCCAGGTGCAGCAACGAGGTCCCCATGCCGCCTCCGCGGACCGTCTCGAGAGTGGTGGGCGTCACGGTACGACGGACCGGCGGGGGTCAGCTCGCCTGCGTGCCCGGTGCCTCCGCCGACGCCGCCTCCGCGGCGGCCCGGACCGTCGCCGGCGGAACCGTCCGCGAGGAGACGCGCAGCTGCAGCCGCGGGGGGACGACGCGCGCCTCGAGCCGGACCCGCCTGCCACGGGCCAGCCACGCCGCGGCGACCCCGCCCGCGGCGACCGCGACCACGCCGCCGAGGACGAAGCCCCAGGGCGCCCCCCACCGCTCGGCCACCCAGCCGATGAGCGGCGAGCCGATCGGCGTCCCGCCCATGAAGCAGGTGAAGTACAGCGCCATCACCCGGCCGCGCAGCTGCGGGTCGGCGCCCAGCTGCACGAAGCTGTTGGCAGCCACGCTGAACACCAGGCCCGCCGCGCCGGTCGGCACGAGCATGGCGGCGAACGACCAGTACGTCGGCATGAGGCCGCAGACGATCGACGCCACCCCGAAACCGGTGGCCGCGAGCACGAGGAACCGCTGCCTCGGCCGGGTGGTGCGCCGGGTCGACAGCAGCGCCCCGGACAGCGACCCGACCGCGAAGCAGGTCGTGAGCAACCCGAACGCCTGGGCGCCCAGATGGAAGACCTCGCGGGCCATGAGCGCGATGGTCACCTGGGAGTTGAAGGTGAAGGTGCCCAGCACGAGGGCCAGCCCCAGTCCCAGGCGCAGGTCCGGGCGGGACCACGCGTAGGCCAGCCCCTCGCGCAGCTGGCCGCGGGCGCGCGCGACCGGCCGGCTGGGGTGCAGTTCGTCGGGTCGCATGGCCAGCAGCGCGCCGATCGTGAACACGAAGCTCGCCGCGTTGATCAGGAAGGCCGGCGCGGTGTCGCCCGAGGCCGCGCCGATGACCAGCCCGGCGACGGCGGGGCCGACCAGCCGGGCGCTGTTGAAGATCGTCGAGTTGAGGCTGACCGCGTTGGTCAGCAGGTCTGGGCCGACCATCTCCGAGACGAACGCCTGCCGCACCGGCGCGTCGATCGCGGAGATCGAGCCGAGGGCGGCGGCGAGCACGAACACGTGCCACAGGGCGATCGCGTCGGAGGCGACGAGCAGGCCGAGCCCGAGGGCCACGAGCCCCATGAGCGTCTGCGTGGCCAGCAGCACCCGGCGCTTGGCGTAGCGGTCGGCGAGCACGCCGCCGTACAGGCCGAGGAACAGCGTGGGACCGAACTGCAGCGCCGTGACCAGGCCGAGGGCGATGCCGTTGTCACCCGAGAGCTGCAGGACCAGCCAGTCCTGACCGATGCGCTGCATCCAGGTGCCGGTGAGGCTGACCAGGTTCGCCGAGGCGTAGACCCGGTAGTTGTGCACGCGCAGCGACCGGAACGGGCCGCCGTCCGTCGTCCGCCGGCTCACCCACTCGCCAGCTCGTCCGCGATGACCGCCGGCCGCAGGTCGCGAGCCGGCGCCGCGGTGTCCAGCGTCGTCGGGCTCACGGTCCCCAGCCTAGTCGCGGACCGCGGGACGGGCTCAGAACAGCTGCTGGAGCGGCTCCAGGGCGAAGTAGACGACGAACAGCAGGCTGATCAGCCACATGAGCAGGTGGATCTCGCGCCCGCGCCCGGCCGCGACGTGCAGCAGCACGTAGCTCACGACGCCGGCGCCGATGCCGTTGGTGATGGAGTACGTGAAGGGCATGAGCGCGATGGTGAGGAAGGCCGGGATCACCACCGTCATGTCCCCCCACTCCAGGTGGCGGATCTGGTTCACCATCAGCGCGCCCACGATCACCAGCACCGGCGCCGCGGCCTCCGACGGCACGATCTCCACCAGCGGGCTGAAGAACATCGCCAGCAGGAACAGGACGCCGGTGGCCACGCTGGCCAGGCCGGTCCGCGCGCCGTCGGCGACCCCGGCGGCGCTCTCGACGTAGGTCGTGTTCGACGAGACGCTCGCCGCACCACCGGCCGCGGCGGCCACGGAGTCGACCAGCAGCACCGGCTGCGACCTGGGCAGGTTGCGGTCCTCGTCGAGCAGGTCGCCCTCGGCGCCGACCGCGGTCACCGAGCCGACGGTGTCGAAGAAGTCGGCGACCATGATCGAGAAGACGATGAGCAGCGCCGCGACCACGCCGATCCGCTGGAAGCCGCCGAACAGCGAGAAGTGGCCGATGATCGACAGGTCGGGGGCGCTGACGACCTGGTCCGGCAGGGTCGGCACCTGCAGGGCCCAGCCGCGCGGGTTGACCTCGCTGCCGTCGGCGCCGATGCGCGGACCGATGCTCGCCACGGCCTCCACGACGATCGCGAGCACGGTCGAGACGACGATGCCGATGAGCAGCGCGCCCCTGACCCGGCGGACGACGAGCACGCTGGTGAGCAGCAGCCCGACGACGAAGACCAGCAGCGGCCAGCCGGCCAGCTGGCCGTTGACGCCGAAGCTGATCAGCGGGCTGCCCGGCCGGATGACCCCGGCGTCGGCCAGGCCGATGATCGTGAGGAAGAAGCCGATGCCGACGGCGATCGCCGTCTTCAGCTGCGCCGGGATGGCCTCGAAGACCGCCCGGCGGAAGCCGGTGAGCACCAGCACGGTGATGAGCAGGCCCTCGAGGACGACCAGGCCCATGATCTCGGCCCACGACAGCTGCGTGGTCGCGAAGACCGCGACGATGGCGTTGATGCCCAGCCCGGTCGCCACGGCGAAGGGGTACCGCCCGACGATGCCCATGAGGAGCGTCATGACCCCGGCGACCAGCGCGGTGACCGCGGCGACCGAGGCGAAGGGCAGCGTGGCACCGGTGATGTCCGTACCCGACAGGATGATCGGATTGAGCACCACGATGTAGGCCATCGTGAAGAAGGTCGTGACACCGCCGCGCACCTCGCGGGTGACCGTCGACCGGCGGGCGCTGATGCCGAAGTAGCGGTCCAGGCCGTTGCTCGGCCGGACGCGAGGGCCCTCGCTGCGGCGCGGGCGCGGTGCCCCGTCGGCGACGTCGGCGGGTGTACCGCCGTCCGTGGTGCTGCCCGAGGACGGGCGGGACTTCTCTGCCATGGCGACTCTCCGGGCGCGCGGCCGGGCGAGCGGGCGGCGGGGGAAGCGCGCCGGCTGACCGGTGGGGACTGCGATGAGCGGCGACAGCGTGCCACACGGGTGTTCCGACCAGGTGACACGCGTCGGGGCCTGCGGGTTCTAGGGTCGACCCGTGCCCCGACCGGCCAAGCAGGCCCCTCCTCCACTGCGTGTCGACACCGTGCGGGTGGTGCTGGCCGGGACGGCGCTGTGGGTCGTGGCGCTCGTCGTGCTGCTGCTGCTCGGCGACCGGGTGGACCGGGTGTGGACCTGGACCTGCGTCGCCGGCATCGCGCTGGCGTTCGTCGGGCTGGGTGTCATGCGGCTGCAGGGCCAGATCGGCCGCCGCGACTGACACCCCGCGGGGTCCCCGGTCGCCGTCCCCGGCGGTCGGCGCCGGTCCCGCTCCGACCTCACCCCTGCCCACCCCTGGGGGCAGCGGCTGACTCCCCTCGCCGGACCGGTGACGACTCCCCGCCTCCCGACGCGAGCACGTCCGAGGAGCGGGGGCCGCAGGCCTCCCGACGAGTGCGCGAGAGGCGCTCAGCTCAACGGAGGGACGGCACCTGGCCCCGGTGCCATCCGGAGCCGCCCTGCGAGGCGCGTGCGAGGAGCGGGGGCCGGAGGCCTCCCGACGAGTGCGCGAGACGCGCTCAGCTCAGCAGGGGGACGGCACCTGGCCACGATGCGGTCCGGAGGACCGCAGTGTCACAGCACGTCGAACGAGCCGGTGTCGTAGCGGGCCGAGCGCACGACCTCCGCGGCGTCGTCGGCGACCAGCGTCGCCTGGCTGTGCGCGCCGCAGCCGTAGTCGACGGCGACCACGCGGCCGTCGGCCGGGGCGTAGACGTTGCCGCAGGCGCCGAAGCTCTGCCGCAGCGAGCCGGCCAGCGGCAGGAAGAACCCGCAGGTGCCGCACGGACCGGGCGCCTGGCGGGCCATCGCCGAGCGGGGGCCGAACTCCCCCGCGTTCCAGCGGGCCACGGCCTCCTCGCGCCCCTCCCTGGACATGACCCGCTCGCGGCCGAGGCCGGTCTCGGCGGCCACCACGGAGCCCTGGGGGTCGTCGGCCGAGTCGTCGTCGCTCGTGTAGCCGGGAACCAGCCGGGGGTCGTCCTCGGTCGAGGGCAGCACGTCGCCGACCGAGAGGTCACCGGGGCGCAGCCGCTCGTGCCACGGCACCCAGGCGGGGGCGAGCAGCGCCTGCTCACCGGGCAGCAGCACGACCTCGTCGACGGTGACGTGCTCCTCGCCGGGCACCGCGGCGACGGTCACCGCCCAGTACCAACCGACGTAGCCGGGCAGCCGGCTGGCGAAGGAGTGGGTGACGACCTCGCCGAGGTCCGCGCCGCCCTGCTCCGCGGACGGCGTCTCGCGGACGGCGCCGAGGTGCTCGCCGACCAGCTCGGGGGAGCCGGCGGTGTCGACCGCGGCGGCCCGCGCCTGCTCGACCGCCGTGCTGGGCGCGTCACTCCCCGCGGCGGCGGGGTCGGAGAACTCGGCCACGGCGCCATTCTCCCTGACGCCCGCAGCTGCTCGGGTGCGCGGGGGCGCTGTCCGTGTCCTCCCAGGTGGGTGCGGCACCATGGGCTGCGTGTCGTCGTCCCGCCCGCCCGGTGCCCGCCGCGCCCTGCGCCGGCGCCCGTCGCCGCCGGCGGCTCCGGGTGCGGAGACGGCACCGCTGGAGGTGTCGCGGCCGGCCACCCGGCCGCTCCCGACCGCAGGCCAGGTGCCCGGACCGTGGGCCGGGGGCGCGGGCGCGCCCCCACCGACGGCCGCGCTGCCCCCGGCCGCCCCACCGCCGATCCCGGTGCCGCGGAAGCTGACCGTCACCCGGGTCGCGGCGGCGCGCACCCGCGAGCTGACCGGGGCCGCCGTCCGCCGGGTGCAGACCGCCAGCCGGGCCGACGGCGCGGCGGAGAGCGGGCTGGCGCAGCTGCTGTGGGTCAACGCCCTGCACATGGCCGGCGACGCGATGATCGCCGTCTCGCTGGCCGGCACGCTGTTCTTCGCCGCCACCACCGACGCCCAGCGCAGCAACGTGGCGCTCTACCTGCTGGTGACGATGGCGCCGTTCGCGATCGTCGCCCCGGTGGTCGGGCCGCTGCTCGACCGGCTGCAGCGGGGCCGCCGCTGGGCGCTCGCCGTCAGCCAGCTGGGCCGGGCCGCGCTGGCGCTTGTCATGGCCGCCCACTTCGACGACCTCTGGCTCTACCCGGCCGCGCTCGGCGTGCTGGTGCTGTCCAAGGCGCACAACGTGCTGCGCGCGGCGGTGGTCCCGCGGGTGCTGCCCCGCGCGATGTCACTGACCTCGGCCAACGCCCGGACGTCGGTGTTCGGCCTGGTCACCGCCGGTGTCTTCGGCGGCATCGGCGCCGGCCTGGCCTGGTCGCTGGGCTTCTCCTGGCTGCTGTGGGTCACCGCCGTGGTGTTCGCGGGCGGTGCGGTGCTCGCGCTGCGGATGCCCCGGCACGTCGACGTCCCCACCGGTGAGCTGCCCGCCGACGTGTTCTCGACCGCGCCCCAGCCCGTGGTTCCCGGGCGGCGGCGCCGGCCGGTCAGCCCGCGGGTGGTCGTCGCGCTGCGGGCCAACGCGGCGCTGCGCGGACTCGGCGGCTTCCTGACGATCTTCTCCGCGTTCCTCGTGCAGGCCACGGTCGAGGGCGGCTGGCAGGGCACGCTGGCGCTCGGCGCGGTCGCCGGGGCGGCCGGCGTGGGCAGCGTGCTGGGCACCGCCATCGGCTCCCGGCTGCACCGGGTCGACCCGGACCGGGTGGTGCTGTGGTCGGCGGGCGCCGCGGCGGCGATCACCGTCGTCGCGGCGGTCTTCTACAGCCTCGCGATGGCCGCCGCCGTCGCCGGCGTGGCCGCCGTCGCCAACGCGCTGGGCAAGGTCGCCCTCGACGCGATCATCCAGCGCGAGGTGCCCGAGAGCCTGCGGGCCTCGGCGTTCGCCCGCTCGGAGACGATGCTCCAGCTGTCCTGGGTCGTCGGCGGCGCCCTGGGCATCACCCTCCCCCCGACCGGCTGGCTGGGCTTCACCGTCGCCGCCGGCCTGCTCGTGCTCGCCGTCGGGCTGGTGCTCTGGGGTCCGCGCCGCCGCACCCCGGGCCCGTCCGCGCCGGTGCCCGCCGCGGACGCCCTCACCGACCCGCTGGGACGGCTGTCGTGAGGCGGGTCGTGGTCCCGGCCGTCGTGCTGCTGCTGGCCGGCTGCGGCTCCGAGCCGTCGGGCCCGCAGGACGTCGTCGTCGAAGCGGGGTCGCAGCGGATCGAGGCCTCCCCGACCCAGTACTGCGTGGACGGCGAGGGGCAGCGCTACGCCACCACCCCGCCGATCGTCGAGGTCTCCCCCGACACCACCATCCGGCTCACCGTGCCCGACGCGGTGGCCGAGCGCGGCTGGAGCGTGCAGGTGTTCGACGAGCAGCTCCAGGGACGGCTCGGCGACGTGGACGTCGACGCCGGCGACGCCGTGGCCGAGGTGAACAGCTCCGACGCCGCCCCGCCGGCGTACTACCTCGTGGTCGTCGAGGACGCCGGCGAGGAGTGTGACGGCTTCAGCGGGGCGTGGCCGATCGGCTTCCTGCGCGCCGGCGGCGCCCAGGACGGGACGGCGACGGAGCCGACGACGCCCGCGCCCTCTGGGTGACGTCGAGCTCCTCCGACCGGGACCGGCTCGACCGGAGGACGTCCTGGAGTTCCACCCGGGGGAGCCCGGCTCACGGAGTGTGTTGCGCTGCGCTCGCACGTTCGTCCGCCGCGGCCGGCTCCCTCCGCGCGCGCCAGACCACCCACGCACCGCTGATGGTCACGAGGCCGGCACCGATCAGGACGGTGGGGGGCGTGGCCCCGATGGTGAGGGCGCCGAGGATGATCCCGAAGGGGTACATGAGCAGCGCCGCCAGGATCCACAGCGCGCCCGGCCAGACGGTGAGCGTGCCGGAACGCCACATGGCGATGCCGAGGAGCACGTTGCCGACGAAGCTGACGAGGATCGCGACCAGCATGACGAGCGCCTGCACGTCGGCCGCCGTGCTGGTGGGGAGCTTGTCGAGGTCCATCCCGGCCAAGTACGCCTGGCCCTCCAGCGGAGGACCGAACGCGGAGACGCCGGTGAAGAACAGGAAGAGGCACTCGCCGAACACCGCGACGGTCATCGCCCAGAGCGCGAGCCGCGCAGCGCGGGTGCGGAGCAGGTAGGCGCCCAGGGCGAAGGTCCCGAAGATCACGAAGATGAGACCGAGTCCGCTGCCCAGCACGTGCGTGAGGACGTACTCCGGCGCGGTGACGAACCGCGACCACGCCTCGTACTCCTCATCGGGGTTCGGCTGGGGCTCGCGGGCGGCCCACAGGGTCAGCACCCCGTAGAGGGGCAGCCCGACGAGCCCGGTGCGGATCCAGGCCGCCGCCACCGGTGCGGTCGTCCCGTTCGTCCCTCGCGGCACTCGCGGGGCTCGTGCGGGTGCGGTGGCGCTGCCGGGAGCCGCGTCGTCCCCCGGGCGAGAGCTGGTGGGTCGGTGCGTGGACATGGCGCTGTCTCCAGTGCGGAGCGGCAGGGATGCCCCCCTACCGTGGCTCCCGGTGCAGGAGTCCCACATCCGTAGGACTCCGGAGGGACCTACGGCCTCGCGCCGGTCCGGAGGCGCCCTGGCGTCAGGGAGTGGCCCGCGACGGTGGCACGGCTCCGGTGCCGCGTCTGCCCGCCGAGCGCAGTTCCTCCGTCGGGCGCCCGGCACGTGGGTCCCTCACCTGGATGGGCGCAGCGGATCGACGACGCCCGATGGGACAGCAGGCACGACGGTCCACGGCTCACGGGCCGTCAGCGCCTCCGCGGGCGTGACCCTCGTGCCTGGTCCGGGGTGTCAGCCCCGCGGAACGCCGGGACCACGCCTCCTGACAGGAACGCCTAGTGCTCCAGGTCGGTGGCGACCGCTCGGAGCACGGAGGCGACCTTGCGGGCCACCGGCCGGTCGGGGTGCCGGCCGCGGCGCAGGCCGTTGGAGACGTCGTCGAGCAGCTTGATGAGGTCCTCGATGATCGGGACGAGCTCGTCGGGCTTCTTGCGGGTCCGCTCGGCGTGCGCCGCGGTCACCGAGGGCAGCGGGTCGAGCACCCGCACCTGCAGGGCCTGGTCGCCACGGCGGCCGGCGACGATGCCGAACTCCACCCGCTGGCCGGGCTTGAGCTCGCTGGTGCCGGACGGGAGGGCGTCCTTGTGCACGAAGACGTCCGGGCCGTCCTCACGGGAGAGGAAGCCGAACCCCTTCTCCGGGTTGAACCACTTGACTCTGCCGGTGGGCACGTTGATCCCTCAGTCGTCGATCGCGGGCGGCCCCGGCACCGGGGGCCGGGGCCGGGAGGACAGTGCGGCACGGACGACCGCTGATCACAGGTTAGTCGCCGAGCGGCGTCGTCCCACCGGTATTGCGCCGCCCGCCTCCCGCGCCCGACCTAGCCTGGCCCGGTGCCGCCTGCCGACCACCCCGACTACCGGTTCACGCTGGCCAACGAGCGCACGCTGCTGGCCTGGCTGCGCACCGGGCTGGCGCTGGTCGCCGGCGGTGTCGCGGTCGCCCAGTTCGCACCCGACCTCGGCGTCCGGTGGGGCAGCGCCGCGGTGGCGGTGGCGCTGGTCCTGACCGGGCTGGGCGCGGCGGTGGGCGGGTACGTGCGCTGGCGGCGCAACGAGCGGGCGATCGCCGCCGACCGGCCGCTGGAGCCGGGGTGGGTGCTGCCGGCGCTGGTGGCCGCGGTGGCCGCCGTCCTCGTCGTCGTGGCGGTCCTCGTCGGGGTCGAGGTGCTGCGCCCGTGAGCGGACAGGGGCGGAAGCCGTCAGCGAGGAACGAGCGAGGAGCGGAGCGCCCCGCGGGAGCGAACCGATGACACCGAGCGCGCGGGAGACCCAGCCGGAGCGCACCGTGCTCTCCTGGCAGCGCACCGGCCTCGGCGTGCTGGCCCTCGGCGGCCTGCTGGCCCGGGCGGCGGTGATCGACGGTGCGTCGGTGCGGCTGGCCGTGGCCGGCGGGGTGGCGCTGCTGGGCCTGGGCGTGCTGGGCGGCCTGACACCGCTGCGGGACCGGGCCGTGCAGCGGGCGCTCGACCGCGGGACCGGCGTGGCCGTGCCGCGGCTGGCGCTGCTGGTCACCGCCGTCGTCGTGGCCGTGGCCGGGGCGGGGCTCGTGGCGGTGCTCAGCCCCCGCTGACCGGCTGCTCGACGATGCCGAGCCGGTCGAGCAGCACGAGGAAGACCGCGGCGAAGTCGTTGCCGGCCACCTCGCGCCGCACCCGGTCCCAGTCGACCTGCTCGCGCAGCGCCCGGGCCACGGGCAGCAGCCGCCCGTAGTCGCAGTAGTGCTCGTCGAGGGTCATGAGCTTGGTGACGAGGATGTCG
>DASQXT010000368.1:0-2010 GCA_035639575.1 Geodermatophilus sp. | reverse complement strand
TGCCGTAGACCAGGAGCTGGCCGAACGGCAGCTTCTCGTCCTCCGGCCGGTCCGTGGGCCGGCCGGCGGACCTGGAGCCGAGCTTCATCGGGGGCCCCTCAGCAGAAGCCGGGCACGCCGTGCCAGGCCCGCCCCGGGTCGGAGGAGTCGTCGCGCACGACGCTGGCCTCGATCAGCCCGTAGGGCCGGTCGGCGGCGTGGAAGACCTCGCCGGGGTTCTCCGTCCCGAAGGGGGAGAGGTCGACCAGGAAGTGGTGCTTGTTCGGTGCGGAGAACTTGATCTCGGCGACCTCGGGGTGCTGCTCGAGGACGGCCGTGCCCATGCCGTAGAGGGTCTGCTGCAGGGCGTGGCTGTGGATCTCGGCGAACCGCTGGAGCAGCAGGGCGGTGATCGCCTCGTAGGACTTGTCCCAGTCGACCTCGGTGTGGTCGTAGCGCCAGCGGGCCACCAGCGAGGTGGCCAGGATGCGGTCGTCGGTCTCCGGCAGCGTCGTGTACTCGTCCTTGAGGAAGCCGCGGAACTCCGAGCCGGTGGACTTCAGCAGGGTGAGGTCCTTGATCCCGGAGACGACGTGCGCCCGGCGCTGGTCGCCCTGGCCGTCGACGTTCACCACCGTGGTCCGCACGCCGCCGCCGGTGCGGACGAAGGAGTGGTCGTGCCCGGCGCCGTCCACCTGGATCCGGTCCCAGGCGTACTCCTCGATCTCGATCCGCGCGCCCTCGGCGGCCGGGGTCTGGCCGATGAAGTGGTCGGCGAGGGTGAGGCCGAACTCCTCGATCGACCGGACGCCCTTCTGCTTGGCGAAGGCGAAGACGGTGTTCTTCTGGGTGTCGGTGGGGAGCACGTCGCGCTGGTCACCGGTGACGTGCGCGTCCTCGAACCGACCGCGCAGCGCCGAGGACACGTTGAGGTCCCGGATCTCGTGCCGTGCGCTGTCGCGGAAGACGCGGACCAGCCGGTTCTCGGCCTTGCCGTACTGGTTGGGGCCCAGGGTGATGGCCATGGTGGAACTCAGCTCCCTCGGTAGGTGGAGTAGGCGAACGGGCTCAGCAGCAGGGGTACGTGGTGGTGCTCCGCGGGGTCGGCCACCACGAAGGAGAGGCTGACCTCGGGGAAGAAGCAGGGCTGGCCGGTGCGGGCGAAGTAGCCCGCGGTGTTCAGCACCAGCCGGTAGGTGCCGGGGCGGACCCGGTCGGGACCCAGTGCGGTGACCCGCCCGTCCTCGTCGGTGGTCCCGGCAGCCAGGACGGCGCCGTCGGCACCGACGACCTGCTCGAGCCGGACGAGGACGCCGACCGCGGGCCGCCCCTGAGCGGTGTCGAGCACGTGCGTGGTGATCGCACTCATGCCGCCACCACCCGGTGCAGCCGCAGCAGGGCGATCCTGCGCAGCTCCTCGGCCACGACCGCGGCCTCGGTCTGCTCGTCGTTGGCCAGCCGGCTGCGCAGCGAGGCGAGGACCTCCGCGCCGGACAGCCCGGTGGCGCAGATCAGGAAGACCCGGCCGAACCGCTGCTCGTAGGCGCGGTTGCCCTCGGCCAGCGCGCGCCGGGTGCCCGCGTCGCGGTCGACGCCGGACTGCTCGTGCTGCGACCACCCCGCCTCGGCGCCGGGCCGGTGCGCCCGCTCGCCGATCCGCGGGTGGGCGTCCAGGGCCCGGTCGACGTCGGCCGCCGTCCACTGCCGGGCGGCCTGCTCGGCGGTGGCCAGCAGCGAGGCGACATCGGCGTAGGGCCGGCCGTCCCGGACCGCGGCGGCCCAGCGGGGGACGTCGCAGCAGGCCAGGAGCTCGGGGGTGAGTGCCGCGGGGGAGGCGGTGTTGAAGTCGGGCAGGTCCATGGCGACCTCCTCTCGTGTGACGGAATTAACTTCCCGTCTGCCGGAGAGGTTGGCAGCACTGCCGTGGTCACGTCAACAGTTTGTTGAAATGGATCCCTGCGGCCCCCTGCAGGGGCCCGCCGCGAGCCTGCGAGTGGTGGGGGCAGGGGGTCCTTCCTCAGCCGCGGTCGC
>DASQXT010000367.1:0-17469 GCA_035639575.1 Geodermatophilus sp. | reverse complement strand
CCCGCCTGCAGCGGCACCGGTCCGAGCGGCCACGGGACCGGCCCGACCGCCGTCCCCGCGGCCGTCGGCGCGTGCACGCCGTACAGCGCCCCGGGGACGTGCGGCGGCGCTCCGTAGGGCCCGGTCGGCGGCGGCCCGGTGTAGGGCTCGTCGTCCGGCGCGGCCCAGCCGGGCGGTCCCGCTGCGCTCATGCGATCACCCGGGGACGGCGGCCCGTGCCGCGGCGAGGCGGGCGAGGGTGCGCTCGCGACCGAGCAGCTCGATGGACTCGTACAGCGGCGGCGACACCGTGCGGCCGCTGACGGCGACGCGCACCGGGCCGAACGCCTGGCGCGGCTTGCGGCCCAGCCCCTCGACGAGCGCCTCCTTGAGCGAGGCCTCGATGGCCGGCGTCGTCCAGTCGGGCAGCTCGCCCAGCGCGGCCTGCGCGGCGTCGAGCACCTCGGCCGCCTCCGGGCCGGCCAGCTGCTTGGCCGCGGCCGCCGGGTCGATCTCGACGTCGTCCACGAACAGGAAGCCGAGCAGGCCCACGGCGTCGGACAGGACGATCATGCGCTCCTGGGCCAGCGGGGCGATCGCCTCGAGGACGCGCCGCTGCTCGGCCGTCGGCGGCTCGGCGACCAGCCCGGCGCGGGCGAGGAAGGGCACCACCCGCTCGGTGAAGTCCTCCACCGGCAGGGCGCGCAGGTGGGTGGCGTTGATCGCCTCGGCCTTCTTGAGGTCGAAGCGGGCCGGGTTGGCGCTGACCCGGGTGATGTCGAAGGCCTCGACCATCTCCCGCATCGAGAAGACGTCGCGGTCCTCGGCGATCGCCCAGCCCAGCAGGGCGAGGTAGTTGGCGAAACCCTCGGGGACGAAGCCGCGTTCGCGGTAGACGTCGACGTTGGACTGCGGGTCGCGCTTGGAGAGCTTCTTGTTGCCCTCCCCCGTCACGTAGGGCAGGTGGCCGAAGCGCGGCGCGCCGGAGGCGACACCGATGTCGGTCAGCGCGCCGTAGAGCGCCAGCTGCCGCGGCGTGGAGGGCAGCAGGTCCTCCCCGCGCAGGACGTCGGTGATGCCCATCAGGGCGTCGTCCACCGGGTTGACGAACGGGTAGAGCGGCACCCCGTTGGCCCGCACGATGACGAAGTCGGGCACCGAGCCCGCGGCGAAGCGGATCTCCCCGCGCACGAGGTCGGTCCAGGCGAGGTCCTCGTCGGGCATCCGCAGCCGCAGCACCGGCTCGCGGCCCTCGGCGCGGAAGGCCGCCTTCTGCTCGTCGGTGAGGAACCGGTCGGCGTTGTCGTAGCCGAGCTTCGGGTCCTGCCCCGCGGCCAGCCGGCGGGCCTCGACCTCCTCGTTGGTGGAGAAGGACTCGTAGGCGTGCCCCGCCACCAGCAGCTTCTGGGCGACCTCGCGGTAGACCTCGTGCCGCTCGGACTGCCGGTAGGGCCCGTGCGGGCCGCCGACCTCCGGGCCCTCGTCCCAGTCCAGACCCAGCCAGCGCAGGCTGTCGAGCAGGTGCCGGTAGGACTCCTCGGAGTCACGCGAGGCGTCGGTGTCCTCGATGCGGAAGACGAACGTGCCGCCGGTGTGCCGGGCGTGCGCCCAGTTGAACAGCGCCGTCCGCAGCAGGCCGACGTGCACCGTGCCCGTCGGCGACGGGCAGAACCGGGTGCGGGTCGCCGTCGGGGCGGTGGGCGGGGAGCCGGTCGCGGTCACCGCGGGCCGCCGGCGGTGGAGACGGTGTCGGCGCCGGTGACGCCGTTGACCAGGGACCCCAGGCCCTCGATGGCGCACTCGACCCGCTGGCCGGGCCGGATCGGGCCCACGCCGCTGGGAGTGCCGGTGAGCACGACGTCGCCGGGCAGCAGGGTCATCACCTGCGAGATGTAGGAGACCAGCGTCGGGATGTCGAACAGCAGCTGGCTGGTGCGGCCGGACTGGCGCAGTTCGCCGTCCACCGTGCAGGTGACCTCGAGGTCGGCGGGGTCCTTGCCGAGGCCGGCGAGGTCGGTCTCGATCCACGGGCCCAGCGGGCAGAAGGAGTCGAAGCCCTTGGCGCGGGTCCACTGCCCGTCGCCGGCCTGCATGTCCCGCTCGGTGACGTCGTTGGCGATCGTGTAGACGAACACGCTGCCCAGCGCCTGCTCCGGGGTGACGTGGCGGGCGCCGCGGGCGCCGATGACGACGGCCAGCTCGACCTCGTGGTGCACGTTGGTGCTGCCGGGCGGGATGCGGATGGCGTCGCCCGGGCCGATGACCGTCGTCGACGGCTTGAGGAACAGCAGCGGCTCCTTCGGGGCGTCGCCGGTGCCCATCTCCGCGACGTGCGCCGCGTAGTTCTTGCCGACGGCCACCACCTTGCTCGGCAGGATCGGCGAGAGCAGCCGCACGTCGGCCTGCGCGTAGCGCTGGCCGGTGAACGAGATGGTGCCGAACGGGTGGCCCTCGATCTGGGCGACCTGACCGTCGCCGTCGAGGACGCCGAAGGACATGCCCGAGGGCGAGGCGAAGCGGACGATGCGCACGCTCCGAGGCTAGTCGCCGCTCTGCGCGCGCCCGTGCCGAGGAGGACCTACCGTGCCCCCATGGCCTGCCGTTTCTCGGAGCTCGTGGTGGACAGCCGCGATCCCGAGGCGCTGGCGGCCTTCTGGGCCGAGGTCCTCGGGTACGCGGTCCTCGGCCGGGAGGAGGACGGCGCCGTGGAGATCGGTCCCGTCGCCGGCTTCGGCGGTCCGGCCCCGACGCTCGTCTTCGCCCCGGTGGCGGAGCCGACGCCGGGCAAGGTGCGGCTGCACGTCGACGTCAGTCCGACCGACCGCGACCAGGACGCCGAGCTGGGACGGCTGCTCGCCCTGGGAGCCACCCGGGCGGACGTGGGTCAGTCCGGCGCGGAGAGCTGGGTCGTGCTGGCCGATCCGGAGGGCAACGAGTTCTGCCTCCTGCGCCGCCGCCTCGATCCCCTGTGACCGAGTCCTGACCGAGGAGACCGACATGATCCTGATCGTCATCAAGATGCCCGTCCGGCCCGACCGCATCGACGAGTTCCGGACCCACGCCGACGAGTACGCCCGGGCGGTGAACGCCGAGGAGGGCAGCCTGTTCTTCGAGTGGTCCCGCAGCGTCGAGGACCCGAACACCTTCGTCTGCATCGAGGGCTTCCGGGACTCCGAGGCCGGCGCCTCGCACGTCGCCACCCCGCACGCGAAGGCCGCGTTCGACTGGATGTCCGACCTGGTCGCCGAGCAGCCGCAGATCATCTACATCGACGCCCCGGAGGTCAGCGGCTTCGGCCCCATGGGCGAGGTCCAGCCGAGGGGTTGACCCACGCCGTTCGCCCACCGGCCGACAGCGCGGCCAGGTGCCGTCCCGGCTCGCGTGGGGCCCACCGCGGCGACCGGTCAGGAGGCCTCCGGCCCCCGTGACCGGTCGCCGCGGCTCGCCCGCTACCGGGTGCGGACGGCGTAGGTGAGCGCGTCGACCAGGGCGTGCCAGGAGGCCTCGACGATGTTGTCGTGGACGCCGACGGTGGTCCACTCCCCCACCCCGTCGGTGCTGTCGATGAGCACCCGCGTCGTGGCGCCGGTGCCGCCCTTCCAGCCCAGGATGCGGACCTTGTAGTCGGCCAGCGAGACGTCGGCCAGCTGCGGGTACCGACTGACCAGGGCCTGGCGCAGCGCGTTGTCCAGCGCGTTGACCGGGCCGTTGCCCTCGCCGGTGCTGATGACCCGCTGCCCGTCGACGTGCACCTTGACCGTGGCCTCGCTCATGACCTGGCCGTTGCCCCAGTGCTCGACGGAGGTCCGGTAGCTCTCCAGCTCGAACAGCGGCGGCGGGGCGTCGGGCAGCTCGGCGCGCAGCAGCAGCTCGAAGGAGGCGTCGGCGGCCTCGAACGACCAGCCGTCGGCCTCGAGCACCTTGACCCGGTCGACGACCCGGCCGATGACGTCGGCGTGCCCGTCGAGGTCGACGCCGAGCTCGCGGCCCTTGAGCTCCACCGACGCCCGGCCGGCCATCTCGGTGACCAGGATGCGCATGTCGTTGCCCACGAGCTCGGGGTCGAGGTGGTTGTACAGCTCGGGGCTGACCTTGATCGCACTGGCGTGCAGGCCGGCCTTGTGCGCGAACGCCGAGGCGCCGACGTAGGGCTGGTGCTCGTCGGGGGCGATGTTGGCCAGCTCGGCGATGGCGTGGCTGACCCGCTGCAGCTCGGTCAGGCAGCCCTCGGGGACGACCGGCAGGCCCATCTTGGTGACCAGGTTGGCGATCAGCGCGAAGGTGTCGGCGTTGCCCGCACGCTCGCCGTAGCCGTTCGCCGTCCCCTGCACGTGGGTGACGCCGGCCTCGACCGCGGCGAGGGTGTTGGCGACGGCACAGCCGGTGTCGTCCTGGCAGTGGATGCCCAGGCGGCCCCCGACCCGCGCCCGGACGTCGGCCACGACCCGGCCCACGCCCATCGGCAGCATCCCGCCGTTGGTGTCGCACATGACCCCGACCTCGGCGCCCGCGGCGAAGGCGGTCTCCAGCACGCGCACCCCGTAGTCGGGGTCGGCGGCGTACCCGTCGAAGAAGTGCTCGCAGTCGAGGAACACCCGCCGGCCGTGTCCGACCAGGGAGGCGACGGTGTCGCGCACCATCGCGAGGTTCTCCTCGAGCGTCGTCCGCAGCGCCTCGCGCACGTGCCGGACGTCGGACTTGGCGACCAGGCAGACCACCGGCGTCTCGGCGTCGAGCAGCGCGCGCACCTGGGCGTCGTCCTCGACGCGGACGCCGGCCTTGCGCGTGGAACCGAACGCCACCAGCTGGGCGTGCCGCAGCTTGAGCTCGGTGCGGGCGCGGGCGAAGAACTCGGTGTCCTTGGGCAGCGCGCCCGGCCAGCCCCCCTCGATGAAGCCGACGCCGATCTCGTCGAGCAGCCGGGCGACGGCCAGCTTGTCGGCGACGGAGTAGCTCACGCCCTCGCGCTGGGCGCCGTCGCGCAGCGTGGTGTCGAAGACGTGGAAGTCCAGGTCGGTGGCCATGAGGAGCTCCTGGTCGGCGGGAGGGACCCCGGCAAACAAAAAGACCCCCCGGGAACGGGAGGTCTGCGCGCAGTCCGGGGAGGTGGACTGCGCGCTAGGCGATGGTGATCGTGCCGGTGGGGTGCATCGGGTCCAGTAGACCACGCGACCCGCCGTCCCCCGCAAGCATGGTGCCCCGGGTGCCCACCGATGGACTCCGGGGATGGGCCCCGACACACTGCGCAGCGCAGGGTCGCAGACGACGACGTCCCACTGGGAGGCCCGGGTGCCCTACCCGTTCGACCGCAGCGGTACCGAGGTCGGCCCCGACGGCGTCCGGCGCTACACCGGGCTGCCCCGGAACCTGCTCACGATGTTGCGCACGGCGGTCGACGCGCACCCCGGTGCGGAGGCGCTGGTCGAGCTCGGCGGGGAACGGGTGACCTACCGGCAGCTGTGGGACCGCGCGACCCGCGTCGCCGGCGGGCTGCGGGCCGCGGGCGTGCAGCCGGGCGACCGGGTGGCCAACCGGCTGGGCAACGGCAACGACTGGGTGTACGCGTTCTGGGGCACGCTGCTCGCCGGCGCTGTCGTCGTCCCGGTGAACACCCGCTTCGCCGATCCCGAGGTGCGCTACGTCCTGGAGGACTCCGGTGCCGCGTACACGGTGGAGCCCGGGGCCGCGCTGCCCGACGGCGAACCGCTGGAGGTGACCGAGCAGGAGCACACCGACCTGGCTGCGATCTTCTACACCAGTGGGACCACCGGCTTCCCCAAGGGTGCGATGACCACCCACGAGAACTTCCTGTCGAACGTCGAGACCTGTCTGCGCTGCCTGTCCCTCGACCGCCGGCAGCGGCTGACCACGCTCGTCTCGGTGCCGCTGTTCCACGTCACCGGCTGCAACTCCCAGCTGCTGGTGGTCACGGCGACCGCCGGGCGGGCGGTGGTCATGCCGGTCTTCGAGGTCCGCGCCTTCCTGCGCGCCATCGCCGACGAGCGCGTCGACGTGCTCACGACGGTGCCGGCGATCTACTGGCTGGCGCTGCAGCAACCGGACTTCGCCGACGTCGACACCTCGTCGGTGCGGGCGCTCAGCTACGGCGGGGCGCCCATCGCACCGGACCTCGTGCACCGCATCAAGGAGGCCTTCCCGACCGCGCGCGTCGGCAACGGCTTCGGGCTGACCGAGACGTCGTCGGTGTCGACCTACCTGCCCGACGAGTACGCCGCCGAGCACGCCGACTCGGTGGGCTTCCCGGCGCCGGTGGTCGACCTGGACCTCGCCGACGCCGATCCGGAGACCGGTGTCGGCGAGCTGCTGATCCGCGGACCCAACGTCGTCGCCGGCTACTGGCGCAAGCCGGTGCAGACGGCGGAGTCGTTCGTCGACGGCTGGCTGCACAGCGGCGACCTCGCCCGCATCGACGACGAGGGCCTCGTGTACGTCGTCGACCGCAAGAAGGACATGATCAACCGCGGTGGCGAGAACGTGTACTGCGTCGAGGTGGAGAACGCCCTGGCCGCGCACCCGGCCGTGGGCGAGGTCGCGGTCGTCGGCGTCGCCGACCCGATGATGGGCGAGAAGGTGGGCGCCGTCGTCGTCCCCCTGCCCGGCCGGGAGCTCGACCCGGAGGACCTGGTCGCCTTCGCCCGCGAGCGGCTGGCCGACTTCAAGGTGCCGCAGTACCTCTCCGTCCGCAGCGAACCGCTGCCCCGCAACCCCGGCGGCAAGGTGCTCAAGCCGCCGCTGCGGGAGCAGGCCGACTGGCAGCCCGTCCGCTGAGAAGGGCCACCCTTCCCCCCACGCCTCGCCGGCTCAGGCGGAGGGACCTGGAGGATGGCCGACCCCACCACCCTGGAGGCCCGCAGTGCCCACCGTCGAGACCGTCCGTGGCCCCGTCGACACCGCCGACCTCGGCGCGACCCTGATGCACGAGCACGTCTTCGTCCTGTCGACCGAGCACGTCCAGAACTACGGGGTCGGCGCCTGGTGGGACGAGGACGAACGCGTCGCCGATGCCGTCGACAAGCTGAACGAGCTCAGGTCACTCGGCATCGACACCATCGTGGACCCGACGGTGTGGGGGCTGGGCCGCTACATCCCCCGCGTGCAGCGGGTGGCCGAGCAGACGGACGTCAACATCATCGTGGCGACCGGGCTCTACACCTACGACGAGGTCCCGCACCAGTACGAGCACCGCGGCCCCGGCCTCACCCTGGACCTGCCGACCGACCCGATGGTCGACGACTTCACGCGGGACGTCCGCGACGGCATCGCCGACACCGGGGTCAGGGCCGCGTTCCTCAAGTGCGTCGTGGAGGCCAAGGGCCTCACCCCCGGCGTCGAGCGCAACCTGCGCGCCTGCGCCGCCACGCACCGCGCGACCGGGGCACCGATCACGGTGCACACGTCCTCGCACAACGAGGCGGGCCGGCTGGCCGTGCAGGTCTTCCGCGAGGAGGACGTGGACCTCACCAAGGTCGTCATCGGGCACGCCGGCGACAGCAACGACCTCGACTACCTGACCGGGCTGGCCGACGCCGGCTGCCTGCTGGGCATGGACCGGTTCGGGCTGGACATCTACAACCCGACGGAGGCCCGGGTCGACACGGTCGTCGCGCTGGCCGAGCGGGGCTACGCCGACCGCATGGTGCTGGCGCACGACGCCAGCTGCTTCATCGACTACTTCCCCGACCCGGCAGCACGGGCCGCGTTCCAGCAGGTCCAGCCGAACTGGAACTTCACACACATCAGCAAGGACGTCCTGCCGGCGCTGCGCGACCGCGGCGTGACCGAGGAGCAGATCCGGCAGATGCTCGTCGACACACCCCGGCGCTACTTCGAGTGACGCCGCGACCGGGGTCCTCTCTCAGCCGCCGGCGAGCGCGGCGAGCCGGTCGCCGACCTCCTGGGTGCGCACCGGGCCCTGCGGGTCGCGGGCGGAGAGGTCGAAGGCGACGGCGGCGTTGACCTTGCGGGCCTGGTCGGCGCGGCCGAGGTGCTCGAGGAGCAGGCCGACCGACAGCACCGTGGCGGTCGGGTCGGCGACCCCCGTGCCGGCGATGTCGGGTGCCGAGCCGTGCACCGGCTCGAACATGCTGGGGTTGGTGCCCGAGGCGTCGAGGTTGCCGCTGGCGGCCAGCCCGATGCCGCCGGTGACGGCCGCGGCGAGGTCGGTGACGATGTCGCCGAACAGGTTGTCGGTGACGATGACGTCGAAGCGGCCCGGGTCGGTCACGAAGAACATCGAGGCCGCGTCGACGTGCTGGTAGGCGACGGTGACCTCGGGGAACTCCGCGGAGACCTCCTCGACGGTCCGCGACCACAGCGACCCGGCGTGGGTCAGCACGTTGGTCTTGTGGATCAGCGTCAGGTGCTTGCGCGGCCGGGCGACGGCCCGCTCGAAGGCGTAGCGGACGACCCGCTCGACACCGAACGCGGTGTTCAGGCTGACCTCGGTGGCCACCTCGTGGGGGGTGTCACGGCGCAGGACGCCGCCGTTGCCCACGTAGGGCCCCTCGGTGCCCTCGCGCACGCACAGCATGTCGATGCCGCCGGGCTCGGCGAGCGGGCTGCGGACGCCGTCGAACAGCCGGGCCGGGCGCAGGTTGACGTGGTGGTCGAGCTCGAAGCGCAGCCGCAGCAGCAGCCCGCGCTCGAGGATCCCCGGCGGGACGCTGGGGTCGCCGATGGCACCGAGCAGGATCCCGTCGTGCTGGCGCAGCTCGTCGAGCACCGTGTCGGGCAGCAGCTCGCCGGTGCGCTGCCACCGCGACGCGCCGAGGTCGTAGGGGGTGCTCTCGACGTCGGGCGCGACCGCGCGGAGGACCTTGAGGCCCTCGGCGACCACCTCCGGACCGATTCCGTCTCCAGGGATCACAGCCAGGCGCATGGGGACTGACCCTAGGTCAGCGCGGGGTGAGGTCCGCGGAGCGGGCCTCACGCGCGCCGATGCGGCCGGCGATGTCACCCAGCAGCTCGACCGGGACCGGGCTGTCGACGGTCACCGCCATGAGCGCCTCGCCGCCGCGGGTGGTGCGGCTGACCTGCGCGCCGGCGATGTTGATCCCGGCCTCCCCCAGCGCCGCGCCGACCGCGCCGACGACGCCGGGCCGGTCGGTGTAGACGAAGAAGAGCAGGTAGCCCGAGGCGTCCAGGTCCATGTCGAAGCCGTTGACCTCGACCAGCTTGGGTACCTGGTTCTTGCCGAAGAGGGTGCCCGAGACGGTCACCTCGGTGCCGTCGGCCATCGCGCCGCGGACGCGGACGAGGTTGCGGTAGTCAGGGCTCTCCACGTCGCTGGTGAGCGCGACCTCGAGGCCACGCTGCTCGGCGAACAGCGGGGCGTTGACGTAGGTGACCTGTTCGGCCACGACGTCGGAGAAGACGCCCTTGAGGACGGCGAGCTGCACGACCGAGTCGTCGAACTCGGCGATCTTGCCGCGCACCTCCACGGTCACCGACTGGGCCAGCCCGCCGGCGACGGCGGTGAAGACCCGGCCGAGCTTCTCGGCCAGCGGCAGGCCGGGGCGGACGTCCTCGGCGACGACGCCGCCGGCCTGGACGTTGACCGCGTCCGGCACGAACTCGCCCTGCAGCGCCAGCCGCACCGAGTGCGCCACCGCGGTGCCGGCCTTGTCCTGCGCCTCGGTGGTCGAGGCACCCAGGTGCGGGGTGACGACGGTGTTGGGCAGCCCGAACAGCGGGCTGTCGGTGCACGGCTCCTTGGCGTAGACGTCGATGCCGGCCGCGCCGACCTGGCCCGACGCCAGCGCCTCGGCCAGCGCCGCCTCGTCGACCAGCCCGCCGCGGGCGGCGTTGACGATGATCACGCCGCGCTTGGTGGTGGCCAGCTCGGCGGCGCCGATGAGGCCGAGGGTCTCCGGCGTCTTGGGCAGGTGGATGGTGATGAAGTCGGCCTCGCGGAGCAGCTCCTCCAGCGACACCATGCGGACGCCGAGCTGCGCGGCCCGGCCGGGCTGGATGTAGGGGTCGTAGGCGACCAGCGTGACGCCGAAGGCGGCCAGCCGCTGCGCGACCAGCTGCCCGATCCGGCCCAGGCCGACCACGCCGACGACCTTGTCGGTGACCTCGACGCCGGTGAACCTCGAGCGCTTCCAGCTGCCCTCGCGCAGCGACGCGTCGGCGGCCGGGATGTGCCGGGCGGCGGCCAGCAGCAGCGCCACGGCGTGCTCGGCCGCGCTGACGATGTTCGACGTCGGCGCGTTGACGACCATGACGCCGCGCTCGGTCGCCGCGGCCACGTCGACGTTGTCCAGCCCGATGCCGGCGCGGGCGACGACCTTGAGGTTCGGAGCGGCGGCCAGCGCCTCGGCGTCGATCTGCGTGGCGCTGCGGATCATCACCGCGGCGGCGTCGGCCAGCGCGGGCAGCAGGGCGGCGCGGTCGGCGCCGTCCACGTGACGGATCTCGACGTCGCGCCCCAGCACCTCCAGCACGCTGGGGGCGAGTTCTTCGGCGATCAGGACGACGGGCGCGGTCGTGGTCACGGCAGCACAGCCTAGGGAGCAGCGTCCCCCGGGGCCCACCAGCCCTTCCCGCGGCGGTCCCCGACCCCACGCAGAGGAGTGGGGTTGCTTGCCCGGGTGGGGACGGCCGGACATCCTGGCCGGGACGGTCGGCGGACGCCGGCGCCGACGGAGGAGACGATGAGCACCCACGACGACGACCAGGGCCCCGGCACGGACCCCCGGTACACGCCTCCGCAGCAGTACGGGCAGCCGCCCCAGCAGTCCGGGCAGCCGTACGGGGGCCAGCAGTACCAGCCCTCCCCCTACGGCCCGGGCCAGCCGCCGGGCCAGCCCGGGTTCGGGCAGCAGTACGGTCCGCCGGGGTACCCACCGCAGTACGGCCAGCCGGGCGGCTACGGCCCCTACGCGCCGCAGGGTCAGTACGGCCAGTACGGCCAGTACGGCCAGACGGCGGTGCCCGCGCGGCCCACACCGGTCGTGGTCGCGGCCGTCCTCGGCTTCGTCTTCGGCGCCTTCGGCGTGCTGATGTCCCTGGGCCTGCTCCTGGGGGGCGCGGTGTTCGGCACCGTCTTCGACGACCTGGTCGCCAGCGACCCGGCCCTCCAGGACGTCGACACCAGCGGGTTCGACACCGGTCAGATCACCGGCGTGCTGCTGGTCCTGGGGGTCCTCGCGCTGATCTGGACCGTGCTCGTGATCTGGGGTGCGGTGCGCGCGCTGACCGGTCGCAGCCGCGTGCTGCTGCTGGTGGGCGGGGCGATCGCCGTGGCGGTGACCGCGCTGTTCCTGGTCGGCGTCCTCTCCGGCGTGTCGAGCGGCGGGGCCGGGGGCGGCGAGGTCGTGTTCTCCCTGCTGCTGTTCCTCGCGGCCCTGGCGATCGTCGTGCTGCTGTGCCTGCGGCCGGCCGCGCAGTACTTCGCCGCGCACCGCGCGCGGCGCGGCCGCTGACGCCGGGCGGGGGGCGCCCCGTGTCCTCGACCGGCCGGGCCGGCGCCCACGACCGGCGGCGGCCGCCGCACGTCCTGATGGCGGCGGTCGCCGGCTTCGTCGAGGCGGTCCTGCTGCTGATGGCCGCGCTGCTGTACTTCACCTACAGCGCGTTCGGCCCGTGGCTGGCCGTCTTCGGGGCGGTGTTCCTGGGCCTGGCGGTGGCCTGCGCCGCCGGCAGCGTGCTGGTGCTGCGCGGCCGGACGCGCCGTGTCCTGCTGGCCGCCGCGGCGGCGGCGGCCGCGATCGCCGTGGTCCTCATCGGGATCTCGGTCGCGAGCGGGGGCACCTTCGACGTCTTCTCGGCGGCGGTCGTGCTGCTCGGCGTGGGACCCGTCGTCCTGCTGCTGCAGGCGCCGTCCCGGGAGTGGTTCACCGCCTCCCGCGACCGCTGAGCCGGGGACGACGGAGGCTCCTGCTGCCGGAGCCTCCGTCGTCTCGGCCCCCTGCAGGGTCCCGTCGCGAGCTCGCGAGGGGCAGAGGGTCCTTCTTCAGCTCCGCGCGGCGGTGCCGGTGTAGTCGTCGGACGCCGACACCCAGCTCATCAGGCCGCGCAGCTTGCGCCCGGTCTCCTCGATCGGGTGCGCCTCGGCCTCGGCCCGGCGGCGCTTGAAGTCGGGGGCCCCGGCGTCCTGGTCGGCGATGAACTCCGCCGCCCACGAGCCGTCCTTGATCCGGGCCAGGACGTCCTTCATGGCGTCCTTGACGTGCTGGTCGATGACCTTCGGGCCGGAGGTGTAGTCGCCGTACTCGGCGGTGTCGGACACCGACCAGCGCTGCTTGGCGATGCCGCCCTCGTACATGAGGTCGACGATCAGCTTCAGCTCGTGCAGGCACTCGAAGTAGGCGATCTCGGGCTGGTAGCCGGCCTCGGTGAGGGTCTCGAACCCGGCGGTGATCAGCGCACTGGCGCCGCCGCAGAGCACGGCCTGCTCGCCGAACAGGTCGGTCTCGGTCTCCTCGGCGAAGGTCGTCTTGATGACGCCGGCGCGCGCGCCGCCGATGGCCTTGGCGTAGGACAGCGCCAGCTGCAGCGCCTGGCCGCTGGCGTCCTGCTCCACGGCGACCAGCGCCGGCACGCCCTTGCCGTTCTCGAACTCGCGGCGCACCAGGTGGCCGGGGCCCTTGGGGGCGACCATGGCGACGTCGACGCCGGCCGGGGGCTTGATGTAGCCGAACCGGATGTTGAAGCCGTGGGCGAAGAACAGCGCGTCGCCGTCCTGCAGGTTGGGCTCGATCGCCTCGGCGTACACCTTGCGCTGCACGTGGTCCGGGACGAGGACCATGATCAGGTCGGCCTCGGCGGCGGCGTCGGCCGGGGTCACGACCCGCAGGCCCTCGGCCTCGGCCTTGGGCCGGCTCTTGCTGCCCTCGGGCAGGCCGACGCGGACGTCGACGCCCGAGTCGCGCAGCGACAGCGCGTGGGCGTGGCCCTGGCTGCCGTAGCCGATGACGGCGACGGTGCGCCCCTGGATGATCGACAGGTCGGCGTCGTCGTCGTAGAAGATCTCGGCGGCCATGCGGTGCGGTTCCCTTCAGTTCGGTACGGGGGTCGGGCGGCCCCTCTCCAGAGGCTCGCCCCGAGCGTGCGAGGGGTGAGGAGGGGAGGGGTCCTTATCCGGTGCGCTCGACCGGGCGCAAGGTACCGGCGCCGCTCATCGAGCGCGGACCCCGGCCCAGGGCGACCGTGCCCGACTGCGCCATCTCCTTGATGCCCAGCGGGGCGAGGACGGCGAGCAGGGCCTGGAGCTTGTCCGGCGTGCCGGTGGCCTCCAGGGTCACGGTGTCGGTGTTGACGTCGACCACGCGGGCGCGGAACAGCTCGGCGGTCTGCAGCACCTGCGTGCGGTCGGCCATCGGCGCCCGCACCTTGACCAGCAGCAGCTCGCGCTGGACGGCGGCCTCGGCCTCCAGCTCGACGATCTTGATGACCTCGACGAGCTTGTTCAGCTGCTTGGTGATCTGCTCCAGCGGCTGGCTCTCGGCGTCGGCGACGATCGTCATCCGGGACAGGTCCGGGTTCTCGGTCGGTCCGACGGCGAGGGACTCGATGTTGAAGCCGCGCCGGCTGAACAGGGCCGAGACCCGCGCCAGGACGCCGGACTTGTTCTCGACCAGGACCGACAGGGTGTGGCGGCTCATTGCCCGACCGTTCCTTTCACGATCAACGGAATTGGGGTGGCCCCGTCCAGAGGCTCGCCCCGAGCGGAGCGAGGGGTGAGGAGGACGGGGTCCTTCGAGGGGGGAACGGGGGTCCTTACACCTGGCCGTCGCCGAAGACCGGGCGGACGTCCCGCGCGGCCAGGATGTCGTCGTTGCTGGCGCCCGCGGCCACCATCGGCCACACCTGGGCGTCGGCACCGACGATGAAGTCGATGACCACCGGGGCGTCGTCGATGGCCATCGCCTTCTCGATGACGGCGTCGACGTCGTCCTTGCTCTCGCAGCGCAGGCCGACGCAGCCCAGCGCCTCGGCCAGCGCCACGAAGTCGGGGATGCGCACCGGCGTGGGCCGCCCCTCGGCGTCGACCGGGTGCAGCTTGGTGTTGGAGTAGCGGCCCTCGTAGAACAGGGTCTGCCACTGGCGGACCATGCCGAGGTTGCCGTTGTTGATCAGGGCGACCTTGACCGGGATCCCCTCGATGGCGCAGGTGGCCAGCTCCTGGTTGGTCATCTGGAAGCAGCCGTCGCCGTCGATCGCCCACACGGTGGTGTCCGGGCAGCCGTACTTGGCGCCCATCGCCGCGGGCACGGCGTAGCCCATCGTCCCGAGGCCGCCGCTGTTGAGCCACGTGCCCGGCTTCTCGTACTTGATGAACTGGGCGGCCCACATCTGGTGCTGGCCGACGCCGGAGGTGTAGATCGCGTCCGGCCCGGTGATCGCGCCCAGCCGCTCGATGACGTACTGCGGCGACAGCGCGCCGTCCTCGGGCCAGTCGTAGCCCAGCGGGTACTTCTGCCGCCACTGGTCCAGCTGGGCCCACCATGCAGACAGGTCGGGCGTGCGGCCGGCGTCGCGCTCGGCGCGCAGCGCGGTGACCAGCTCGGCGATGGTCTCCCGCGCGTCCCCGACGATGGGCACGTCGGCCTTGCGGTTCTTGCCGATCTCGGCCGGGTCGATGTCGGCGTGCACGACCTTGGCCTCGGGGGCGAACGACGACAGCTGGCCGGTGACCCGGTCGTCGAAGCGGGCGCCGAGGGCGACGAGCAGGTCGGCCTTCTGCAGCGCGGTGACCGCGGTGACGTTGCCGTGCATGCCGGGCATCCCGAGGTTCTGCGGGTGGCTGTCCGGGAACGCGCCGCGCGCCATGAGGGTGGTGACCACGGGGGCACCGGTGAGCTCGGCCAGCTCGGCCAGCTCGGCGCTCGCCTGCGCCTTGATGACACCACCGCCGACGTAGAGCACCGGCCGGCGGGCGGCGGCGATCAGCGCCGCGGCCTCGCGCACCTGCTTGCCGTGCGGGCGGGTGGTCGGCTTGTAGCCGGGGAGGTCCAGCCGCGGCGGCCACGAGAAGTCGGTGGTGGCCTGCAGGGCGTCCTTGGAGATGTCGACCAGCACCGGGCCGGGGCGGCCGGTGGCGGCGAGGTGGAAGGCCTCGGCGATCCGCTGCGGGATCTCGTCGGCGGCGGTGACCAGGAAGTTGTGCTTGGTGATCGGCATCGTGATGCCACGGATGTCGGCCTCCTGGAAGGCGTCCGTGCCGATCGCCGCACTCGGGACCTGGCCGGTGATCGCCACGATGGGGACCGAGTCCATGTAGGCGTCGGCCAGCGGCGTCACCAGGTTGGTCGCGCCGGGGCCGGAGGTGGCCATGCAGACGCCGACCCTGCCGGTGGCCTGGGCGTAGCCCTGCGCGGCGTGCCCGGCACCCTGCTCGTGCCGGACGAGCACGTGCCGCACCGCCGAGTCGAACAGCGGGTCGTAGGCCGGCAGGATCGCCCCGCCCGGGATGCCGAAGACGACCTCGACGCCGACCGCCTCGAGCGACCGCACGAGGCTCTGCGCCCCGGTGATGCCGGTGAGCGGCTCGGCGGCGGCCTCCTCGACCGAGCGGGCGGTGGTCTCGACCCCCGTCAGTGCCTCGGCGGCCTCGCGGGTGGCGGATCCACCCGAGGTGGTGCTGGTCATGGCGTCTCCTGGCCGTGCGTCTCGCTGGTCGGGCCTTGCTGGGTGCCCCGGGACCGGGGCCGTCGATCGGTGCCGTGCGGTGGTCGGCGGTGCCTGCGGCGCGGGCCGGCGGCGTCGGAGGAGGTCGGGGCCCGCAAACGAAAGACCCCTCGTGCCTGCAGGCACAGAGGGGTCAGCGCGTCGGTCGGGAGGACCGACGCGCTAGGCGATTACGAGGAGCAGGCAGGCCGGGCGCACACGGCCACTGTGCGCCTCGACCAGGCCCGTCGTCAACCGGCCCGTCTCATGCAGTGGGAACCCGTGTCGTCAGACGTGGGACGACGTCCGGTCGCCGTCCTCCGCGCCCGCGAGCGGCTCGTCGAGCACCGCGGCCAGGTCGGCGACCGGCACCGGGCGGCCGAGCAGGTGGCCCTGCAGGAAGCGGCAGTCCAGCCGGCGCAGCGCGGCGAGCTGCCCGGGCGTCTCCACGCCCTCGGCGACGACGTCCATGCCGAGCGTGCGGCCCAGGTCGACGACGCTGGCGACGACGGCCGCCGCCCGCGGGTCGTGCTCGATGTCGGCCACGAAGTCACGGTCCATCTTGAGGACGTCGACGGGCAGCCGGGACAGCCGCGCCAGGGTGGAGTGGCCCGTGCCGAAGTCGTCGATGGAGATGACGCAGCCGGCCTCGCGGAGGGCGGCCAGCTCGCGCTCGACGCGGTCCTCGGCGTCGACGAGCACCGACTCGGTGATCTCCAGCATCAACCGGGATGCCGGCACACCCGAGGCGGCGAGCGCCCGCGCCACGTCGTCGGCCAGGCAGCCGGCCTGCAGGTGCCGCACGGAGACGTTCACGCCGAGCTGCAGGTCGTGTCCCTGCGCCAGCAGCGGCGCCAGGGCCGCGGTCGCGGCGCCGAACACCCAGCGCTCCAGCGGCACGATGAGACCCTCGTCCTCGGCCACGCCGACGAACTCCTCGGGGGGGACCTCGCCCAGCTCGGCGTGCCGCCAGCGGACGAGGGCCTCCAGGCCGAGCACGCGGCCCTCGACCACGCCGACGACCGGCTGGAGCACCACCGACAGGCCGCCGTCGGCGATCGCCGCGGGCAGGTCCCGGGCCAGCCGGGCACGCCGGTCGACGACCCGGTCCAGCGCCTCGCCGGTGGTCCGGACGCAGTTCTTGCCGGCCGCCTTGGCCGCCCGCAGAGCCAGATCGGCCCGCCGCACGGCCTCGGCGGGGTCCCCGCCGACGTGCAGCTCGGCCACGCCGACGCTGCCGGAGACCGCGAACACCAGCCCCCCGCGGCCGCTGCCATCGGGGGCCGGCGGGCGGTGCTCGCGGTCGAGCAGCACGACCAGCCGCTCGGCCAGCACGGTGGCCTCGTCCCGGCCCGCGCGCACGAGGAGGGCGAACTCGTCACCGCCGAGCCGGGCGACGACGTCGTCCTCGCGCGCGGCCGCGCGCAGCGTCTCGGCCACCTCGCAGAGCAGCCGGTCGCCCTCGTCGTGGCCGGCGACGTCGTTCACCGCCTTGAAGCCGTCGAGGTCGACGAGCAGCAGGCAGCCGGAGGCGGTGCCGTCGGACACCTCGCCGAGCGCCGCCATGAGGCGGGCGCGGTTGGGCAGGCCGGTGAGGAAGTCGGTGTAGGCCATCCGCTCCAGCTCGCGCTGGGTCGAGCTGCGGTCGGTGACGTCGCGCAGGTGCAGCACCAGGCCGCCGCGGTCGCCGGCGCCGGACACCCCGGCCGGGGCGGCGCCGGAGGGGGCGGCCCCGGTGAGCTCGACGTCGCGCCAGCCGCCGTCGCGGGCGCGCAGCCGCGCGGTCGCGGGCAGCAGGCCCACCGTGGTGCCGCCGCGGACGGCCAGCACGACCCGGGGGACGAGGTCGCGGTCGGC